>JAISQH010000629.1 GCA_031274385.1 Planctomycetaceae bacterium
CTAAAACAACTCCGAAGGAGTTTAAGTTGGATAACCCCGTGCAAGCTTGCGCAGCACGGGGAAAGGGACACTCAACTCTCCCGAACTCTGAAAGAGTTCAATTTTGATGTCTGGGGTATATTCACTACACTTTAGTTTTCGGTTTTTTTTACTGTTTTGTTTTTGGAGTTTCCAACATGCAAGGTAGGCATGACTAATTACTTTTTATTGAACTCTTTCAGAGTTCGTTTTGATTTTTTATACTTTCCCCGTGCTGCGCTCCGCTTGCACGGGGTTATCCAAAGTCAACTCCTACGGAGTTGTTTTACGGAGTTGTTTTACGGAATTGTTTTTGCATCGTAGCACGCAAACTTGAAAAATCAAAATAGACAGTTACAAAGATTCCGATATTAAACGTCACAATTTTCTGTAATGGTCTATTTTTATATTTATTTTTCATAAAGACCGGAACAACTTCTTTAATTTGTTTTTGGTACCATTTTATCCAGGATTCCGTTGACGAATGCGGCGGACTGATCGGTTCCGAATTTTTTAGCCAGTTCGACGGCTTCGTTGATCACAACCGGTTTGGGCGTATCCATAAACAGGATTTCGTACACCGCCATTCGCAGAATACTGCGATCCGTCACATTCATTCGTGACAATGACCAATGTTGTGCGGTTTGGGTCAGGATGGTATCAATTTGTTCTTTTTTTTCAGCGGTTCCGTTGACAAGCGTTCGGGCAAAACGGAGAAGCGGTTCGTAATCCGGCAATTCTTGTCTCAAAAACGATTCGGTAAATTGTTCGCGGGAACCGGGATTCAAATCGTCCTGATAAAGTAACTGAAACGCAACCGTCCGAGCCAAACTTCGATTGGCATAAGTTCCTTTCGGATTATCTTCCGGTAAATTGATTGGTAAATTAATTGGCAAATTATTTTAGTAAATTATTGGTAAATTTATTAGTAAATTATTTTAGTAAATTATTTTAGTAAATTATTTTGGCAAATTATTTTGGCAAATTGATTGCTTCCGTATTGAACATGAAGGAGGATCAGCAATTCGATTGGTTGTTCACTGTTCTACGGCGAACTGAACGGGAAGTTTTATTGTTGGCGTATCGTCGAGACCGGTTTCGAGTGTAATCATGGCAACGTTTTCTTCATCTGATTTCAAAAAGTTACAAACCGGCGCATCGGTTGGGATTTCGAGCGTTAACGAATATAAACGCCGCCGAACCGATTCACCGCCGAGATCACGGGGTTCGGACAAGGTCGTTTTGAGCCATGCCGGTTTGATTTCCTTGATTTTTAAGTCGGCGCGGAATGCCGATGTGCCGGTGAATTGAATTGAAACGTCTTTGACGATTTTTTGTCCGATTACTGTTTTGCCAAGAAGAACGGAACCGGTTTCTTTGTTGAATCCTGTACCGGAAATCGAAACGCCGCTTCCGGTGATTTGTCCGCGAACGGAAAGTTCAAAAGCCGGTTCGCTGGAGTAATTTGATTTGAAAAAGAATTTTTCCTGAAACGTTCCGACCGGCAACCCCGGTTTGACGGTAACTTGACCTTCGTACACGGAGCCGGCGTTTTTCCTCATGGAGTCGGCTTTATCGGCTTCGCTCAATTCCGAAGGTTCCAAATGAAATTCAAAATGATCATGGTCATTCCATTCCGGGTTTTCGAGTTTGAGCGGAGTTTTTTCGAAACCATAAAACCGAATCGAAGCGGAACGGGATTCCGACGCGGGAATGCCGGGAAATAAAACCGTACCGGGACTAACAACAATCGGCGAAGTAAAAATTCCCTTAACGGACAAAAAGATTTCACGGTTTTCGGGATCATTGGTAACAATAGTTCCACCTTGAGTGTAGGGACCTGTGGTCGCTCGTTCGGCGTCGTAACGAACTGTTGCGATTGCTGTTTCGCCGGGTTTGAGATTTTTGGAAGAGAGGTCAATTCCGGTACAGGTGCAGGTGGTTCGATTCACTTCAAGGGTTAGAACGGCGGTTCCGATGTTTTTGATTGGAAAATCGTGTTGTCCTTTTTCTTGAACATCTTTGATTCCGAAATCATAAACGGCGTTTTCAACAAAGGCTTTGGCGTTTGGGTTGGACGCTTTTGCCGCTGCTTCCAACATGAGATCGGCATGTTTTTTGTATTCTAATTCAGGGTTCCAGCCGTTAATGGTCAATGCGGAAATAGATGTTCCGATCCCAACTAAAACACCAATAACACCGGAAAAAATAACAAGAATCAGGGTCAGTTTAAATGAAGACATAATAACATTAAATCCGCCGGAGGAATTGCCTCCGCTCAAAATACAAAATAAAAGGTTAAAAATCTTAACTTCATTACTTCATTTTTTTGAAATGATTCCGCCACTAAATGAACAATTGAAAAACATTTTATCCAAAACGCAAAAGAAGTTCAAGAAGTTCCCTTGAAAAATTCCCGAAAAAAATAAATTAAAAAAATAAATTAAAAAAATTCAGGAATTGCCTTGACAACCGATTTTTCTGATTATTTTATTTTTTGTGGGGGAATGATTTTTGCAGGTATTCAGCGATTCGCCCCGCAAGGGGCAACATAATCCAGCCCACCGCAACGCGGTGGGTTACGATTTTTCCAGCATCCATCGCCCTGAAAGGGCAGAATAGGAAAAAGATTCTTATTTTATATTGCCCTTTCAGGGCGTTGTTAATGGGGATTCCCAACCCCACCGCGTTGCGGTGGGCTGGGTTATCACGCCCTTTCAGGGCTAGGATATTTTGCCCCTTGCGGGACGAAAAAAACTACAAAAAATGAACACCCACTTTCCCCACAAAAAATGAAATAATCAGTAAATTCTATTTTGATGACACTCAAAAAACGACAAAATTGTTTCAAATTTAATTGTTATTTCAAAACTTCAAGTTTTTTCAGATTTTTTGGAGAAGTCCAGTAGTTCTTGATATTTCATAAGATCGAATGTTGTATCACTTAATATAAGAATCCCAAAACATTTTTTTCCTGATTCTAGTGTTATTTTGATTTTCTTACATCGGGAAATATCCAATACTTCGCCTATCAGATTCTTAACGATATAACTTTTATTGTTAATCTGTAATAATTTTGTAACTTCATTAAATTGTTGTTTACATAATTTAACATCAGATAAAGAATCAAGTCCGGTAATATCATAAACTTCAATAGTACATTTTTTTTCGTAACTGTCTATTTTAATAAATCGTTTGGTCTATTTCAATGCGTTTATTGTAGGGGTAACCCTTGCGGTTGCCCTGTATTAATATTGATTTAGATACAAATTATTTCAATGCGTATGATGGCACAGGGCAACCGCAAGGGTTGCCCCTACGAAAATATCGATCTATTAAAATAGAC
>JAISQH010000675.1 GCA_031274385.1 Planctomycetaceae bacterium
CATACGGACAGGTTGCACCGGGATTGACAATATTCGCCCCTTTAAACCAGATCGGACTGGTAGCCCAAGGTCCCTTGTGTCGAAAACCAAGATAATTGCCATTGGTTTGTAACCGAAAAAGTGTACCACTACCAAGACCATACGACAGATCATGTACACCTGAAATTGTACCAGAGGTAATGACTGCTCCAGACGGTCTGACTGCTTGCCACTGAACTCCGTTCGCATTCAAACCGCCTCCAAGAGTAACAGTTCCCATTCCAAACTGATACCCAACTGAAAAATGTTTGACACAGTATTGGGCAGAAACCACATCCATAAACGAGTTGTAAATCGTTTGTGAATATCCAGCTGAAACCATCAAACTGAGAATAACCAACGTTAATCCTGACAACATTTTTTGTATCATTTTACGTGTCATGTTTTTTCCTTTCAATATAAATTGAAAATTTGAAAATAGTGAAACAAACAACTTAACCGCATCCTGCAAACAAGATTTCAATTTCCTATCGAAACCATTTTTCTTGAAAAATATCATGTTTATAAAATTGGATAATTCTATAACCAATGATATCATAGAGACTTGCCGAAACTGTAAATATGTTTTTTGAATATAGAACAATTTATTTGGAGTACTTTCGAGTGGTTACAACTTTACTCCCAACCAATGACCTATTATTCTGCTGTTGAAAACTAATAAAATATGCTTTTATAGATATAGACCTGATTTTTGATGAAAACTGACACAAAAAAATTCCATTTTTTTTATTTTTTTCAAATTTTTCAGAATAGTTTGTGACTGGACAAAAAATTATCTTCCCAATTCGAACTAATTCGAACGAGAATTATTGATTCCGTATCATGTTTGAGAGCGTACCTCAATCGCCCGCCTCTTACCGTAACAGGTATCTACGTCAATATCATTGAATTATTATAATAATCATGTTGATTCTTCAATCACCATGATACAATCTCAAGTGCGATGATGTGATTTGTCTGCACCTACGAATACCAATAGGAAATCGTTTGTGCCGCAGCCGCGGTTACAAATGATCCATGATATTGCTCCGGGACACACCATGAGTTGTTACTATTACAAATACAACATGTTTCAACTGATTTGATAATGTCCTCGTCAACAGGAATATCATCAAACACGGTGCCCGGATCAGGGCGAAAAAATTCAGTCTTTTGGGTACTCATAGGTAAAAGTTAAAAAGTGGGAGTTAAACAAACAATAATAGGCATTTTTATCTGAAATGATACAAAAACACCATCTTTTATACATCTGTACCGGAATTCTGTTTTAACGAAAACTCAAAATACAGATAATGTTCAAAAATCAACAGTTCCTGTTTCCAATTTCAATTGTTCCAATATCTCATTTCCAAGCCGGCTACTTGGCGAACCATATTTCAGTTTCTTAAATTGAAGTAAATTTCCGTCAGGCGGACGCTCAAACGCCTTTTTATTCCTTTCCATAATTTCTGTATAGGTTTGTAATAGTAGTGATGTTGTTTCACGGGTTCGTTGACACTGTAAATCGAAGAATGGATCAAAGCCGCTTTCCATCGCATCGCTTTCTGGAATTCTTGCGTAACAAATATCACATACTTTCAAGGCATGACAGTTACCGCAATCACCAAAGTGTCGCCGTAAAGACATTGTCCGTTCCATTTTGTCTCTATCTAAACCGCTCCATACATTTCCAAGAATATAGGTATTCGAATGATCAATCCGTTCACAAATACGGTAATTACCTTCAACATCAAGAAAACGTCTTGTAAAACCGGGAACACAGGGAATAAAAAACGCCCATTCCGGGACTTGATCTGTTACTCTTCGACGGTGGTAAAAACTGATCTGTGTTTCGAATAACATCATGGCAAAAGGCACAATCTCCCATGATTTTACAACTCCAAGCGTTGCCAAACTTTCTACACAGATATTCCAATATTTGTTCATTTGCTCTTGGTCTTTTGATTTGAACTGACGAAATCCCTCTAAACAACCGTTATCTCTAAGATTCTTTTTACAAATCGATTGAGAATAACAACCATATTGTGTCGATAATTCAATGTCTTTATTAAAACGATATTCATTGCCGGTATTAACAAGATTAGCCCGTGTGAATGGATACTGTGGGAAAATTTCGTTGACAAATTCAGCGGTGGCATCAAGATCAAGCGGCGGAGCAAGAGTTATATTCATTCCTCGATTCATGTAACTAGGATATCGTTCAGAAAATCGTTTCAGATTCCGACTAATAATATCAAATGAACCTTGATTATTTGGGAAAAGACGATATCGGTCATGAGTTTTCTGAGGACCGTCAAGACTGACAAGAATCAAAAACTGATGCTCGACCAGATAATCAACCATCTCGTCATTTAAAAGTGTTCCATTAGTTGTAACGGCAAATCGGTTGATCTTCCCAAGTGATTTTGCGAGGGTTTCGGCATAACAAACACAATCCTTGAGGAGAGTAAATTCCAAAAGTGGCTCACCCCCATAAAATGTAATAGGACAAGTACCATCTCCCGCTTGATCATTTTCGAGAAAGTCTGAAATGGCTTTTTTCGCAACATCCCAATCCATCGAACGCGAACTATGTGTCCTTTGTCCCGCAAATTTCCCGCTAAAGCAACAATAAGAGCAACACAAATTACAACGTTCTGTAATACCAAGGATCAAAAGCATTCCTGTACGTTGCCAAAATTCACCAAGATTCCATTCCCGCCGATCATAAAACACGCGTTCGACTCGGCTCAGTTCACAGGGAGCATGATCTGTGAGAATGTTGTCTTTCTGTAAATTTTGTAACTCGTTAAGTGCGGTTTTGATTCTTTCTATATCAATAATCTTTTTGTACTTTTCGCAAATTTCAACATCTGTCAGTATGTGCCAATCATCGACTATTGAATAAATCGTATCATCAACCCGGATAATATGTCCTGTTGCACAATCGTAAAGGTAATTATTGCCGGATTTCGTTTGATATTTCAAAAAAAGAGGTGCTAACATATAGGGGGATGATTACATACAAGATTTAATCAGCTTAATTTTTGTCCACAATTCCAAACCATTGAGAAAATTATTATCGTCCCGAACGGTATCATGAGTTCGATCTTCAATGATCATGGAACGATCCAACGCATAAACCGATATTCCTTCCCGTTCAATTTGAAAGAGATGCGGATGGCAAATACCGTCTTGAAAAAAATGAGGAAGTGTCAATTTTCCGCTTCGACGTACAAAAACCACCGGCATAGTTCCGATTCTTTCAAACGATTCAATTTGAAAATCGAGATAACTCTTCTCTGATTGGATATGCCAATGAAAACCGAGGGGAACAGGCAAAACCGGATTCAGGAATGATAGTTGTAAAAATGCCTGAATACGATTATCAACACGATTCGACGGCTCAAAATCTAATATTGGATTCGATTGAAATATCTGTTTTGATCTGTTATATTCGCACAAATATTCTTCTGTAGATAATGAAAAGAAACTGACCACATTACTATTTTGTGTATTTGAATCAATAACTTTTTGTCTCCAGACACACCGATCAGCGTCACATTTCACCATCTTTTTTCGAACAGTTTGTACAATACCCGACTCTTGCCCCCGTAATTGTTGGTGAATTGACCGGCGATAATACAAATCTGTTGATGGCATCCAGTAATGTCGAAACAGAAAACCGAACTCCGTTGTCATACTTCGGAAACCAACCAGTGGTTTTAAAACATTGGTATCTATCGTATCCCAATCACCAGGTGATGGTAATTGATCGTTACGTTTTTTATTTTGACCGATGATCATTGGTTTCAAGTGGTATAAAGTTGAACAATAAATTGGGCTTTAATTGTTATACTATCCAAACCGCCTTTCCCTTTATATCCTTTGATACCGGCGTTAAAGGATTCTATTTCAACTTCTTGACGAACCAAACATCCGTTTTCAAGATCAAAATAACAATTTCCATGATGCCGATTTGAGAGTACGGTCTCATTTTCAAATTTTGTTTCAACAATTCCGTTACTCTTTACAATGTTTGGAATGTCGCCGGAAAAAGAGACATTGACCGTTTGATGTCCATCAACATTAGCAAAACCAAGTATTTCGTATTGTGTTGAGTAACCGGTAAACGGTTTAATACGTCCTGTATTTCCCCGCCATTTCATACCAACCTTGAGTTCCTGATTGGGTATGCCTAATGTCAATAAATGAAGTAATTGTACATCAATATTCGTTGGAAGTATTGTTCCCTTTGGTTTCGTCAAATGAAGTTGACCGTTTTTAACAAGAATCATTACCGATTTTGTGTTCTTCTTTTCTTCCCAAGATGGCGAAATAACTCGGCAGAGAGAATCACCTCCCGTAATGACTACTTGACCATTGTTCATTTGATCAACATAGAGGATTCCTTCCCGTACAAAAAATGTATCGGGATCCTTTCCTGTGGCATGCGAAACTTCCTCCGGCAAAAAAGAAGGGGAATAAAAAATATATCTCCATTCTTTACCGATTGGCGGAGCAGGGGTCAGGAAAAATGATTGAGTCCCATTGGTTGAAGTGATGGGGACATCAACTAATGAACGATATTTTTCTAACTCTTTCGTGAAATGATGTGATTGAATCATTTCATTTTTCTCACTTTTTCCTGTCAATAATCGAACGGTTACAGGGAGACCAATCAATGACCCAACAATCCCTGAAAGAAAAATACGTCGCTTAATCTCGTTATTCATGAAATATCCTAATTAATTTGGAAGTAATTGAAAGGCTTCACCAAATAGTTCAGTGATAAATTAGCACTTTCATATAGTTATAGACCCAAGAATTCTCAAAAACCAACACCAGAAAATTGAAAATTTTCCTATTTTTTTGAAAATACTTTTTGAATTTACCCATTTCAAAATTATTTCATTTACGTCGGAAAAAAAACTAAAAATATTTTTTGAATGATTTTCGAGACAAACAATGAACATAACTCATTAAATAACAACGAGTTTCGAAAATATAAGCTCATTGTTACATGTTTAGGTGACTCCCATTGTAATTTTGCTATCTTGTTTTTATTCTTTACATTGTAAATTTTATTTATTTTAACATTGACTGCTATGCAACGAATTTCGCCTCTCTTTTTTTTGTTCATTGCTTTCATATTACTTTTTGGTTTGAACAGCATGACAAGCTTGAACCGCACTGAAGTTGCACATTTTGGGGCATCTGCGTATTTTTGGCAAACTGGTAAAACGGATTTATTTAATGTGAATCCTCCATTAGGGAGAATGATTAGCGGATTCCCGATTTGGCTTTGTTCGCCGAAGTACGATTGGAAATCGTACTCACCTCGTCCGCAAGATCGGAGCGAATGGTCAGTTGGAGCCGCTTTCATTGCCGCGAACACGCAGGAAGATGTGCGTTTGTTCTATTTTCTCGGTCGATGTGTTTGTATTCCTTTTATTTTGCTTGGTGCATGGTTTGGTTCACGGCTTGCGTCGGAACTGTACGGAAAGACAGCCGGTTTAATTTTTGCAACATTTTGGACATTTTCGCCGCTCTTTCTTGGTTGGGGAGCCACACTGTGTCCCGATATGATCGCCGCATCACTCGGAATGATTGCAGTTTACTTTTTTCGACGTTGGCTTATTGTGCCGAATTGGAAAAATGTTATCGTTGCAGGAATTTGTATCGGATTATTGCCGTTTGCAAAGATAACATGGGTCATTGCGTTTGGTCTGTTTCCGTTACTTTGGATTCTTTCCAAAAATCGACCGCCCATAAAACAATGTCTTGTCGTTATGCTTCTTGCGTTGTACACACTCAATATGGGGTACGGATTCGATGGTTCGTTCCGGTTACTCAAAAATTACCAATTCATCAGAGACTCACTTCGTGACGAAGGAACTAATCGTTTCACTAATTCTGTTCTCGGTTTTATTCCCGTTCCATTTCCATCCGAGTTTATTCATGGAATCGACACACAAAAACGCGACTTTGAAAAGGGACTTGAATCTTATTTGTTCGGAAAATATCAAGATCATGGCTGGTGGTATTACTACTTTGTTGTTCTTGGGTTGAAAGAACCGCTTGGAACACTCATCTTAGTTTTCATTACAATTATTTTAACTATTTTCAAACGGAATTATCGTTCTTCGTGGAACGACGAAATACTCGTTCTTGTACCATTTTTCGTATTGCTCTTTGTGATTTGCAGTCAAACCGGAATATCGATTCATCCGCGATATTTACTTCCGGCGTTACCGTTCTTTTACCTTTTCGTTTCACGAATCGGAAAAGCATTTGAAGTCAAAGAACGGTTACTTCAAATTATTACAATTATTTGTCTTGGTTGGATGATTGTTAGCAGCATGTACGTTTACCCACATTCGATGTCATACTTTAATGAAATGATTCCGGTTAAAAAACGTCCCGAATATTTGCTTGGCAGTAATATAGATTGGGGACAGAGTGCTTATTTTCTCAAAAATTGGCTCGAAAAACATCCCGAAGCCACACCAATACGCATTGAATATCCTTGCCCTGAAAACATTGAGCGAATCGATATAAAAACGAACAAAAAACCACCAGCGGAGTCGGAACCCGGCTGGTTTGCACTTGGCGTCAATGATATTTATGCAAATTCAGAATTGTACGGTTATTTCAAAAAATGTGAACCTGTTACTGTAATTGGTTATTCAATTTACGTTTATCATCTTACGGAAAACGATGTGAAACGAATTCAAAAAGAGCAGGAACCGTAACAGTTTATTTTTTGCGACAGAATAAAATAGCGGTTTGCAAAAATACCGTCTCTGATTTTTCAGAAACGTGTTGCGTCCTACGTTTGACCGCAGAGGCGTGACAATTGGTTTCGCTCTTCATAACCCTTGATTTTCTAGGCTCAAATGACACTGCCAGATCACTGAACTAACAAGTTTTCCCTTTTCGCAACAGCGCAGAATCAGGATCGGTCAATTTTTTCAAAAAATTTTTCTGCCGTTTCGGAAAGAATTTTGCTGCCAGATTTCTTAAAAAAAGTCGTTTTGTGATTTTATTTTGTCACAATCCCCCCTTTTTTTCTTTAAAACACTTCCTAAAATGACGCCCTTTGTCCAAAAATTACAATTGTTAGATACTGTTTTATTGACACATATAATTTAATGCAACATTTTTTTGATACTTGGATTGGTCAGAACGACCAACGAAAACCTCAGCAACGTCCGCCGCCAAAGAAAAACGGACGCATTCTTTATTTGCTGTAAGTCCGTTTGACACAGAATCTTAGAGTTGTTTTCTTTTACCTCGCGAAGAGTTTCATCGACGGGGCGTTTCATTTTGCGCACTTATAGGAAAGCGTTCTTGACATGGAAGTTCATTTTCAAAACAATTTTTTAATTAATCCCATTTATGAATTTTCATCAAAACTCCGCTCAAGATCACAATGCCCCAATCAACCTTGATGTCAATATTTTGTTTCCCAATCACAGAATTGTCAAGTATGGCAATGTCGAAATAAAATTGACAATAAAGCAATGGAATCTCCTTTTTCGGTTACAACAATCTCCGACACAAACCTTGTCACTTGGAGACGCTTCCGAACCATTTGAGAATCTCAAATCGGTATGGAATCCGAATCAGCATCTTCGTATCAATAATATGCGTAACATGGCAAGCAAAATTAATGCGAAGTTAACTCAGGCGGGGATTCCCTATCATGTCAGTTTTCATAAGGATGGACTTTATTTCGAACTTGTTTGTCTCCTGAATACCGATACAAATTCAATTACACAACAAGAAATCGAAATTGTACCGGAGCAATCAACGGAACAATCAGCGGAGCAATCAATTTTCAATTCCGGTTCAAAATCCGAGCCGACTCTATCATCAAAAATGCCTAACTCCTGTTCGACCATTGATTTATTGCAAGCGGCAATTGTCCCGCCTGAAAAAATTGATGATATTTGTTCCGTTATCACTACGGTTTTTGATGATATTTTTGTGAAAAAAAATGATACTACTCTAAACGGAGTTCGTGGTATATTGATCGCCGTCGTGAACAGTCATTCGGAACAAAATAATGACTCAAAAATATAAATGTTCCGAATCGGCTCAGTAGTAACAATAATTAACAACATTATTGAACAAAGAATGTGCGCGCCGATGAAAAACGATGAAGTCAAAGAATCTGATTGTGTCCGGTATCAAAATTTCCTGCTCTTGCCGGAAGACCTCGAACGACTACATGAGGTGATTCGGATCAGGAAAAAGCTTGATCCCGCTATGACAATCCCTGCATTTCCGGAACAAAATTCCAGCCACGAAGTTTTGGTGTAACACGATTTACCGTGTTTTCAAACTCTGCGGCAGTGTTCACAGTGATCTAAACAAATCCTGTTTGCGCTCCCTGTGCGCTCCGTCCAAAAAACGTTTCAAATTTTAACCTTTTTCCAAACAAAAAATGATGACAAAACATTACTACCACCGAACTTGGGTTACTCAGGAATTAGCTCCTTTTTGTTCCAGCAATTCCATTTTGATTGCGGCGAATCATTACAATGATCCGCAAACGGCGTGGGAATCATGGACAATGCCCGATGACATGCTCTGTGCGTTGGTCAAAATGCACTCGGATCGTTCGCTGTTGACACAATGTGCCTGCCGTCTTGCGGCTGTAACACTTCCGATTCTTGAGACAAGAACGGATGACGGCAAGCTGTTTCGGACAGCACTTGGAGCGGCAAGGCAATGGGCGGTGTTGCCCCATGCTGCGACGTTACATCTTGCAACAGAATTGATTTCCGATGTGAACCAAGCCGCCAACCAGATAATTGTTCCGTTAAGTGCGCGTTATGCCGCTCAATCGGTTTATAAGGCATTACGTACAGTTTCGAGTCCGCAACAGGCACAGGAATTAGCGTTCGGTATTGAATGTGCCTTGCTCACGGCAATTCATCCTATCGTTGACGGTGCGCCGTTATCGAAGAATTTACTTGCCGGAGTTAAAAACGAACAATTAACCGAAAAAACGATCAGGCAATGGCAATGCGATCTTGTACGGCAATTCTTTCCGAATCGTCCGGTTTACCAGAAAGCAACTGTTCCCAATATTTTTGCTTTGAAAAAATCAAAAGCAAAACGTAAATAGTTTTTATTACAAATACCATCACTCATTTTCAAAGAAAGGAAAAACTCCGATGTTTCCAATAGAATTCGATATTGACGACGCTTACTCCAGAATGAACTACTATCTGGCAAAGATTCCGAAACATTATTTTCAACAAATCTATGACCGAGACGATATTCGGCAAGACATTTTGGTTCGGATAATGGAACGTGCTTTTGAGTTTGATTCGACGCGAGCGTCTTGGTTGACGTTTCAGGATCGGATTATCCAAACGGTAATCGAAGATTTTATTCTGAGCCAGCGTTGGCAGAAAAACCGATCAACGGAACGCCTTGAAATGACGGAATCGGAAGAAAATTTATTTGTTACGAACGAGGTTCATAGCGGCGAACTCAATGGTGCGGAACAAGTTGTTTTTGCCGGAGAACTTCAATCCGTCATCAATTCCATGCCGGAACTGTTACGGGAATGTTGCGAACGGCTCAAGTATTATACGAGGTCGGAAACGGTTAGCTTACTAGGTATTCGCCCGGATCAGTTACAGTACGGAATCAAAAAAATCCGGCAAATTTTGAAACGAGCCAAAATGATACCGGAACATTTTCAAAAAAATTCACAAAAATAAAATTTTCTTTCCTAAACTTTCGGCTTTCACCGCTATGTAATTTATGTAGGACGCAAACGAAAGTTAATGAAACAACTTTTTTAACAATTGGAGAACAATTTATGTCCCTTATTGACCTGAACATTTTGCAAGATGAACCGGCGGAGGTTTATCACGGCAAGGCGAAGGAGTATCTTTCGAGTCATCAACTCATTGAGTTTATGAATTGTCCGTATTTGTATCAAAAACGTCGAGCCGGACTCATTGAAGAAAAAGACTCCTCATCTTTTTTGATTGGACGTGCTGCTCATTGCCGAATCCTTGAAGGCATCGAGAGTTACGAATCTCAATTCGCCATCGGCGGTCCGATCAATCCGACAACAGGAAAACCGTTCGGAAATACGACCAAGAAATTTCTCGAATGGCAGGAACTTCAAAAGAAGCCGGTCATTTCGTTCGATAAAGCCGATCTCATTTCGGCAATGAATTCCGGTGTTCGGCAGAATCCTTACGCCAACGAGTTGCTCGCAAACGGCAAGGCGGAAGGCGTTATTCGTTCCGAATATTGCGGAGTGCCGTGCCAAATCCGAATTGACTGGACGAATCCCGAACT
>JAISQH010000109.1 GCA_031274385.1 Planctomycetaceae bacterium
AGAACGGTTGGCGGCTGGAACGTGTCAGCAACCGATTCCGAACGAATATTTTTATTTAGTTTATTTAATTTATTTGAGTTATTTGATTCGTCTAATTTATCCAATTTGTCCGATTCGTCTGATTTTGTAGCCGAAGCAATTTCAAATTTCAGGACAGTCGGAGCCTGAAGCGATGAAAATTGCATATCCGTTCTTTTATCAATTTCTGTTTCCGCCGGATTGGTTTCCACCGGATCGGCTTTCATTGAAACTTTTTCCTCAATCGTTTCAATTTTCTCAATTTCATCAATTTTCTCAATTTTCTCAATTTTCTCAATAATGGGTTGGTTTTGAGCAACGATATTCCGTGTTGCGGGAATTTCAAGGTGAGGCGTTTTTTCATTGGGCAACCGAACCATTTCGGTTGTTTCAGTTAATGTTTTAGTTAATGTTTCGTTCGATATTCCGGTTTTTATTGGCGGAGCGGCTGTGATTTGTGGCGAAGGATTTGTTACCCGACCGGCAAGTTTGCCCGGCATCGGTCTCATTAAAGAAAAAGATTCAGATATCGATTTTGTTGCCAAAACAGGCTTCGGTTCTTCTTTTGCTAATTCCGAAGGTTCCGAAGCATTTGAAGGAGTTGAAGAATTTTCTTGATTTTTCAATTTTTCAGGATCAACATAAACGTAAGAATCCAGTTCTTCCGGGATTCCGATTTTGCCGGCACCGGGACGCAAAATTGATTTCGACGAACGTTGCGAAGAACCGGAAGAATCGTTTTGAACCGACCCGTTTTCAACACCAAACCGATTTTGATCTGCCAAAACATTGGAAGACGATTTGACTTGTTGCTCTTCTTCTCTTCGCCGTTTTTCTGAAGAACCAAACGCCGGAATCGGAGCATTCGGTTGTTGGACAGTGGAACGGCGTGAATTGAGCGTAATCAGGTTAATCGGTTGCTCAAGATGGGAACGCGCTGAAAAATTGGGATTCGTTTTATCGGGAGTTTCATTTTGCGGGGTTTGCTGAGTTTTGGTTTTGTTGAACGACAGGCTGATAGTTGCGGCGTCGCCGGGCGAAACCGAATCACGGAACCGCGACACCGGAATTTTCTCCTCGTTTTCCGCTTTGATGGGTGGCGGCGTTTTTTTCTCTTCCAATCGGGAATATCCAGACGTATTTTCTGTTAAAGTAATTTTCCTGATACTGATTGCCGTGTATTCCGGGATGCTTTTATTAGTTGCCGCATCTTCCAACGGAACAATCGTTAAGGCATGAACTTCCGTTTGCTGCGGAATGTCCGGGTCGCCTTCTGTTGAATTGGAAATCCGAAAATCCGTCGTGGGAAGTGTTCGTATCTCGTTGGTTTTCTGATGACTCTGAACATGTTGAGGAAATGTTTTAATCGTTTCATTAGGCAACGGTTCCGGTGTAAGCGGTTGCGGTTTAAGAATTTTAATGACCTGCGGCGGTTCTGAAATTGTTAGAGACGGATCCAAAACTTTAGGCAATTCCACCATCGTTGGCGAAGTTTCGATCTTTTCTGGGTGCGCCGACAACGGAGAACGCGACACTGGATTCGTCTCAGTCAATGGAAATGCTTGAACCGTCGGGTCTTTTATTTTATTTTTTTCATCAATGTTATCAGTATTATCAATATTAAAGGATTCGGCTGCCAAGAACGGATCATGCGCCGGTTGCGTTGGCGATGGTTGCGTTGGTAACGGCTCAGTTGGTAACGGCTCCGTTGATAACGGTTCGGGGATTGGCGTAATTGTTTTGATTGTCGCGGTTTGTGTGGCAGCGGCGATTTCGGCTGTTTCCAAACGCAACAATTCTTCCTTAACATGTTGAATGAGTTCTTTTTTCGTTTGGGCATCCATCGGAACAGTCGGCGAAGTCATCGAATCAACGGATTCAGCAGATGCCCGGCTTTTTTCAAGAATAGCAGCCCGTTGTTCGGCAAATTCCGCCTGCCCGTTGTTGCCTTGTTGCCGATAAATTTTCGCAAGTTCCTGATAAGCCGCAACTTCGCCAATTGCCAATTTCAGATAACGAAGTCCTTCTGTTTGGCGGTTGGGTTGCAAAACGATAACAAAACCGAGATTGAATAAAATACGGCGATGATCCGGTGCAATCAAGAGGGCGTTTTTCAGGATTGTTTCGGCGTCGGCGTATTTTTTTTGGTCGGAGTAAAGTTTTGCAAAATCGCAGAGCAATGCGGTATTTTCGCGATCATGTTGAAGAGCTTCCCGAAAATACGTTTCGCTTTCGGTTATTTTTTGTTCTTTCGCTTTGAGAATTGCCAACCGATGGAGTACCGGAGATTCCAAGCGTGACAGGCTGTTTTCTTTTGCCAATCGGAGACATTGTTCGTAAATCTTTTCTGCATCGGCATTTTTGTCCTGCCGTTCCGCCTGAATTCCCAACGAAAACAGTTCTTCAGCATTCCGGTTTAAATTTTCGTTAGCGGTTACGAGAGTGTGCGGACAAAAAATTCCCAAAAGGATCAGAAGCAAACTGATTTTCCATAAAAGACGGTATTCGAGTCGCATGGGATGTTGACTCCGTTTTTAAGCAAATGACGCGCAATGGCAAAAGTAACTGTCTATTTTGTCCTGTACAAAAACCAAAAGTGGTCAAAATCACCTTTTTTCATTTGTCTAACCTTTGTAAATTATCCAATATTACAGGCAAATATTAATTTACATGTGACTTAATGTTAAAATAAATAGTTTTTAAAAACAAAATAGACAGTTACTGGCAAAATGTATACTCTAACCTGTCATAAAATGTTGCCCTTTGCTAGTAAAACTTAATATATTGTGACAGGATAGAGTATATCGAATATATCGGTTCTAGTGATATTGCGACTTGAAACGGACTTTTAATTTAGTGGAGAGTTTGTTTTTGAAGGTTGCGCACGGAGACACAAAGAAATTCCTGATTGCTTTCAACTTCTTCTGTTTTTGATTGAGTTCATTTTTCATTTTGCCTAAACGAAAAAAATCGTCACAATTCAATTGATATACCATTCACATTTTGAAATCAGCATTGACGGGATCGTTTTGATATACTTTCGGCAGTCACACGATTGATGTTTTGGCAAATTATTTGGTAAATTATTTGGTAAATTATTTAGTAAATTGTTTTGGTATTGAACTATGAACTATGAATTAAAACAACTCCGTAAAACAACTCCGAAGGAGTTTCATTTGGATAACCCCGTGCAAGCGGAGCGCAGCACGGGGTCAGTTATCACGAACTGACCGGAACTCCGAAGGAGTTCAAT
>JAISQH010000128.1 GCA_031274385.1 Planctomycetaceae bacterium
GGTAACAGAAGTGCGATTAATACGCCGATAATCGCAATCACCACAAGAAGTTCGACGAGCGTAAATGCTCTTCTACCTAGCCCGCCCCCTGCCTAAATTAACAATGCTAAACTTTGTCATGGTCATTCTCCTTTTTAAAAATGAAACACAAATCCCCGCGAATCGCCCGACGGAATACAATACGGCAAAAAAAACAAATCTCGGCGAATCCATTTCAATATCTTTCAAACTTTACATGAAACAAAATCGGTTGTCAAGACCATTCTGAAAATACTGAAAAAATTTTTGAAAATTTTTACCTGTTCCATTTATAGTGTTTAGAATATACGTTTCATTATTTCGTTTTGAATGGAACAATGCCATCAATTTTACAAAAATAAAAAAGCATCTGATTGTTTTGGATTTTGGGAGGAAATAGTATTTTATTCGCAGATTGACGGAGTGGTATGTCGTTCCTAAAAAGTGATTGGTCGAGTACAAACGAGATTGCTCTTTATGAAAACATAATTATTTGATATATTACGTATTATTACAGTTCTTTCATTTTCATGGAGTGAACGATGATACGAGTTCATACTGTAACTGTCTATTTTGTTTTTTCAAGTTTGCGCGCAAAGACGCAAAGAAAATTTTAGTATTGGTTTCAACTTGTTCGGTCTGAACTATGAACTAAAACAATTACGTAAAATAATTGACCAAAACATCAATCGTGTGACAGCCGGAAGTAGAATCAACAAAATTAAAATAGACCGTTACCCTTGAATTTCTTTGCGTCTTTGCGAGCAATCCTTAAAAAAACAAAACAGACAGTTACAAAAAATGGAAACCGAATGGATTAATCAATTGCGTAGCCGTTCCGGGTCGGAACTTTTGGGGGATGATGCGGCGGTGTTGGGGGAAACGCTTGTTACGGTTGACATGTTGACGGAGGGAATTGATTTTCGGCTTGACGAGGTTGATCCGCAATGGGTGGGACGTAAGGCGTTGGCGGTGAATTTGAGTGATATTGCGGCGATGGGCGGGATTCCGGTTTCAATTTTTGTTGCGGTGGCGTTGCCAAGAGCCAAAGGCATCCGGCTCGCCGAACAACTTTACAACGGCATGGAACCCCTCATCCGAAAATATTCCTTAAAACTAGCGGGCGGCGACACGAATTGTTGGGACAACGGATTGGTGATTTCGATTACCGTACTGGGGCGTGTTTCGCCGCGTGGGGTGTTGCGTCGAAGCGGGGCAAAACTGGGTGATCGGGTTTTAGTAACAGGGCAACTTGGCGGGAGCATTTTAAAACACCAATTCCGGTTCGAACCAAGAGTCCGGGAAGCCTTTTATCTCAATGAACATTTCAATCTTCACGCCGCAATTGATATTAGTGATGGTTTTTCGCTTGATCTTCACCGTTTGTCGGTTGAGAGCGGTCTTGGGGCGACGCTGTTTGAGGAATTGATTCCGGTTTCGCCGGACGCGGTTCGGTTGTCACGGCAAACCGGGCAAAAACCTCTTGACCATGCGCTTTCGGACGGCGAAGATTTTGAACTGTTGCTGGCAATGCCGCCGGAGGAAGCGGAAAAACTGTTGGAGCTGCAACCGCTTCGCCGCCGTTTCGGTGTCACCTTGTATCCAGTTGCCGAATTAACAACCGAACCCGGTCTCCGTTTCCATAACGGTACCCCACTCACTCCAAAAGGCTTCGAACATTAAAACCATTAAACAAAGAAATTAAACAAAGAAATTAAACAAAAAAATTAAACAAAAAAATTAAACAAAAAAAACGTTTATTATAATCCCCAAACCGCAATTGTCTGAACACGATTTTTCGTAACTGTCTATTTTAAAAATTGCTCTTTCTTTTTTTTCTCCAATTCGTTATGATTCATTTATGAAAATTATTTATGGTGATTTTGATAGTAGCAATGATTTTGAATCGCGTCTCCAGACGGTTGAGTTGGAGAATGCGCGATTGCGTGCCGAGTTGGCGGCACTGAAAGAGCGTGAGGCAGAGCATTGTCAAAAAGAGGCAGAGTATTGTCAGGAAATAGCAAGATTACAGTTACGTGTTCAGGAATTGGAGGCGACGCTTCGTCTGCATGCCGATGGGGCGAGATCCAAGCCGCCGAAGGTTACGCTTAATTACAGTTCTCTACGTAATGATGTTGGGCACATTTCTTCGTAAGGCAGCGGAGTTGATGTTGCGCAATCCAACCGTTAAAGCGTACCAACGTTTTTATATTCGGCTTCTTTTACTTTATCGCTTAGCCAAACGTTACCAAAATGACGCACGTTTTACGGTGAGCCGTGCGGCAAAGGTACGGGAATTACAGCAGAAAATATTGAAACTTTGTACCAGATGCCACGA
Organism: Planctomycetaceae bacterium; assembly: GCA_031274385.1. GTDB lineage: Bacteria > Planctomycetota > Planctomycetia > Pirellulales > Thermoguttaceae > WRKP01. The sequence goes on from JAISQH010000128.1 coordinate 2,357, forward strand.
AGAGATTGTGACCGAGAAACAAGCGGAAAAGAACGGTTTGGATATGTCGTGTGTTACTTCGGAGTCGGATGCAAAATTGATCCGGTTACAAAAAGAGTTGGTGGAACATTTAGATAATTTGTTTGTGTTTGTGGAACATCCTGATGTTGACAGTACGAATAATCAAAGCGAACGCGATTTACGCGGCGAAGCTCTTGCCCGCAAGACTTCACGAATAAGCAGAACACAAAAAGTTGCCAATCGACGTGGAATTATTATTTCCGTATTGGGAACATTGCGACGCAGGTTACAAGATTTCTCGCTCGATTCCATTCTGAAATGTGTCTTTGAATCCTACCAATTAGGAATCTCCCTCTTTTCAATCATCAAACCACCAGAAACTCAATAATAACACAATAATCATGCCTAGATAAAAATGAGAAAACAAAAAATATCGACGCCAACTTGATACCTCATAATAAAACAAATATGGAAAAATTAAAATAGAAAG
>JAISQH010000238.1 GCA_031274385.1 Planctomycetaceae bacterium
AACCGGGTGATCCGATTCCCGCCAAATTCCTTCAGGAAGAAAAAGCACGACGCCGAATCTTTCCGACTGCCGGTTAAAAAATATTCAACGTGATTAATTTTGTAATGGAAAATAGTAATTCAATATCAGTTACATCAAGTACAGAACCGGTACAAAAACGTCCTTGGTGGAAGTTTGGTACAATGGGTTGGATTCTCATTTTTGGTTTGATTATCCTCAACATCGGCGTTTTTTCCGAAACCCTTGAATTGAATAAACGTACTATTAATAAAATTTTCTACCTGATTGATCCGCGTTATTGGTCACTGTTGCCTGTTCCGATCCTTTGGGGAGTTGTTTGCTGGTTTGTAACAGATTTAGTATGTCGTTTTGATTTTATTCGCCGAAAACGAGGTTGGATTCGTTTTGTTATTGTATTAGGAATACTTTGCTGGCTTGTTTGGCTTAGTGGTTGGACAGGAATTCGTTTTCGGAGACAAATTTACTATGGCATTTATATGACCTATATTGTTGGTCCGATTGCCAATTATATGATCACCGGAATTTGGGATTGGAAGATGTTGATTGCTCCGGTGATGGCAATCGTTACTATTATTTCCCTTTTGTATTTCGCAATAAAAAATCGGAGACCAAAAAGATGAAAGATACATTAAGTTCAAAAACGTTGCAGAAACAATCTGTTGATCCTTGGTGGAAATTCAGTACGACAACATGGTTGTTTATTGCCGGTCTTGTCTTATTGAATATCGGTTGTTTCCTGAAACCATCGATTTTAGATACATTATTATTGGGTCTATTCAATTTACTTGATTTCCGAACATGGACATGGTGGTACTTTCTTGGTCTTGTTGCTGTTCTTGCTTTTTCTGTTCGTTGGTTTTTACTTTATCAAACGTACATCAATGAAAATTTTGATCTGCAAAGTCTGGAAGAAGCAAAATGGTTTTGCCGATTAAGTGGAACGCTAACGTTCCTCTTGGCTGTTTTTATTTTTTTACATCGGTTCTCACTGTTGCGATGGCTTTATAATCCGCTTTACTTTTGGCTTGGATTCGGTGCATTTTCGTTTTCCGCACTGCTGATTTTCACGGTGATTTTCGTAATGATCGGTTTTGTAGTTTTTTTGGTATGGAAATGGATGACCACGTTACAGGAAAATTAAAATGACAATAAAACAAACAATGATCTTCTTTGTTATTTTCGTATCAATTTTTCTAAGCGAGTTATTACTTGGATCGGAAGAGTTGCCGGTTTTCAAGAATGGGCGATTGGAACTGTTGAGTAAAGCCAAGATTTCGTCCATTTCAAAACGTGAAATCACCAAAGTTGCCACTGAGGAATCGAAAAAACATGCGGACGACGGCTATCTTGCCCATCCGACAGCGAAGGATTGTTTTGATGCGTTGGGTTATCGATATACCGGAGGACGTTACAATAATGAGTTGATTCGTTTTCGTTTAAGATGTCCGCCTAAAATTGTTCCAGGTAAAAAATATCCCTTGGTAGTTTGGTTTCATGGTAAAGGTGAAAGCGGTGACGATAATGAACGCCAACTTGCTCATATCCAATACACACTTCCATTTTTGGCTGGTCCGAAAAGCCTTGATTTTTTCATGCTTGTAACGCAATGCCCTAAAGACAATCCTTACTGGAATTCATCTATTTCTCGTGAGAGCAAAGGTGATGCGCCTATTACGATTGCGATGGAAATATTTGAACAAATTCTTGAAGAGTATCCGATTGACTGGCAACGAATTTCGACATTCGGTCAATGCAGTGGTGCTGTTGGTTCAACGGAATTGATTCGAAAATATCCTCAATTGATTTCAGCAGTTGTTTATATTTCCGCAACACCTCCGGTAGGTTTTATTATGAACGATGTTACGGTTTCAGCTTTTAACTGTACGAAAGATGCGAATGTTCCGATTCAATTGATGCGGGATTATGTGAAGAGAGTCAACGACGCAGACGGTGACGCTCATTTAACAGAAATCAAAGCAACGTCCCATGATGCTTGGACTCCGGCATTGTCACAATATAAAGTAATTGCTTGGATGATCACGCAAAAGAAAAATTCACTGTTATCGCCGCCTCCGGGTGTCGTGTTAGATGGACGATCTTGGAGAGAAGTGTTCATTTATTTTGGTGTTCCGGTTTGTTGTTTGTTACCGTTTCTTGTCATTCGATTGAGGAAGCGGAAATGAAATTCAAACGGCTAAAAAAATGGCTGAAAAAGAAATTGTCTCAAAAAGTTTTTTTGACTTTTGCTTGTTTTTGGTTGCTTGCAGTGGGAGTTATTGTCGGACGATGTTATTACGATTTGAAAACCTATTTTTTCGGCGATACATTGGTTTATCGTTTTGTGTCGCAAAGCGGTTACGATTATTTGTTGCATTTACCAAGAGGTTATACTGATTTTGGCAAGCCGCGCCCGCTCCTGATTTATCTGCACGGTGCCGGAGAAACCGGAAAAAATGTGCGAAAATTGAAACACCATGACCTTGTTCGTCATGCCAAAGGAAATATTGCAACAAAGGATTTCCCGTTTATCGTGATCAGTCCGATGACGCCCCGACATGGTTGGCAACCCAAACAAATAATCCGATTACTGGACGAAATATTAACAGATGAAGGAAAACGCTGGAAAATTGATGAGTCACAAATTTATTTAACCGGTATGAGTATGGGCGGTTTTGGAACATTTCAAACTGCTTGTGAATTTCCGAACAGATTTACCGCGATTATTCCTGTTGCAGGCGGCGGCAACATTGAAAATGCCGAGCAATTAAAAAACGTTCCGACTTGGGCATTTCACGGTGATGCGGATGGTGTTGTTCCTTACGAATGTTCGTCGAACATGATTGAGGCAATGCAAACCGCCGGTTGTCGCGAAGCAAAATTAACAACGCTCAAGGGAGCCGGTCACGGAATCACACACGAAGTTTATTCAAAGCCGGAAATTTATCAATGGCTTTTACAAAAGAGAAAATAACTGTTGGCAAAATTTAATCTTTTCTGTTAAAATAACGGGACAAAAAAACGAATTTGCCTTCGACGTTTCGTTTTATGTACTAAAATAAATTTGTGCAAAATTATTTTAGTTATTTTGAAATTTTCCTATTGACCTTTCAGAAATTGAGTGTAAAATAACATCTTCGAACACAAGAAAATTTAATTTCTTTATTTCGTACAAAATATGAATACCGAATGTTGCCAACAAAATATTTGTATCAATAAAAGCCATGTTGACACCAATTGGCGTTGGACAGTGATGCGTTTTGCTGTGGCAACAATTATTTTGACAGCAGGTGGTTGTTTGGATTATGAAAATAATAAACCGAATGATAGTTGGGCGAATCTTCGTGTCAGAGAATATCCATTTATCAAAAAAGAAAGGTCAGTTAAAAAACTTCTTGATATCAGTAACGAGGATCGGGAATTAATATGGAATTTTGTTAAACTTCCTAAAAATGAAGAGTTAGGATTGTCTTTTGTTTTTCATTATTGGGCAGTCTATTCGCTTCGTCCGGAAAAATATCAAAACGAGATTGCTTTTTTTCGTTCGATTATTCAGCAAGAGAAAAAAGGTAAAGAGATTTTGGGTGATCCGGTATTTCGTCCGTCTAAATTCGGAATAGCAATGGTTTCAGGGCGTACATCCAGATCGTATGAAACACATCGTGATCAAGGTTTGGCAGAATTAGGATTGCTTGGAATTCCATCGACATTTGAAATTGAAGTGTCTGGTAGAAAATGTTCGCTCAAAGATGCGATTCGTGAATGTATTGCCAACTTTTATTTGAACGAAAAAGAATTAGCATGGTCGGCAACCGTATTAGCGTTGTACTTACCACCACAGAAAGAATGGATAAATCGTTTCGGAGAACAATGTACTTTTGAAGTTCTTGTCGATAAACTTTTGCAATGCCGGTTCGAGGATAATAGTTGTGCGGGTGTTCATTTATTGGAAGCGTTGACATTGATTTACGAAGTTTCATTAAAAGAAGGTATTTTGTTGCGGGAAGTCCAGCAAAAACTTCGTGAACATTTGCGGATCATTTTAGATACGGTTATTCAAAGTCAAGATAAGACAGGATATTGGCGTCTTGATTGGTTTAATGCCATTCCAGACTATAATCAACCGTTTGATAAACCTCATGTTTGGACGCCACCAGATGACAAGGAAAACCGGTTATTGGCAACATGTCATTTAGTTGAATGGATGTTGGGATTGCCGGATGAATTCGAAGTTCCTGATTTAACATTGTTACGCAGTGGTGAATGGATGTTGAATCATTTAAGAAATAAAAACTTGAAAGAACCGGCGTTGATTTGTCCTTATGGACATGCCGTTCGTGATTTGGAGTTACTTTCGCGTTAAGGAAGTAACATAACTGCTCAATGAGTTACATTAACTTTTGAGCGAAACATTTTTGCACAAGGAGATTTACCATGCAAAAAAATTTATGTCTCGGTTTGGGTGTTGTACTGTTTTGTGTTGCCGCAGTACTGTACTTCAGTGGAAACAGCGATTCTGATTTCCGGCTCGTTAGTAAAGCGGAAGCATTGACAGTGCAGGGGGGAGGATACAGTGGGTTTGCCGCAGCAGGTTCGTCTACATGTGGTCCCACCGATGGATCAACTCCAGTCGGTTGTAATGGTACAACTCTTATGTTCGCAGGAACAGGTCAGCTTAAACCTGCTAGTTCACAACATTGTGGCGGTAACTGTGGAAATCATTGGACTATTGCCATAGATGGCGGCGAATAGGATAAAGTTACTATGTTGCATTTTTAGCATCATCATGTATGTTGTGGTGCTGAAAATGCGACTATAGATACGTATAAATTTTTTATGTTTTGTATGTTATTAAGATTAAATACTGTCTTCTATGAATTTTATTTCAATATAAATTTGTGACAGTTTTTTGGTTTTTGAAAAATATCTGATATACTAATTGTTTGATAATAACGAAGTTGTCGACATCTGGCATTTTGACTGCTAGAGAAGGGATAAAAATGTTACGAAATTATTTGAACGTGTTGTTTGTGGCACAACTTATCGTTTTGTTACTGTGCAAATCAGTACAAGGTGATACGGAAAAACAACATCTAAACATACCAGAATATTTGCAAAAAATCTTAGTAACTAATACTAATGAAATGAAAACGTGTACCATTGTGTGGACACAGTCACGATCTACGGATATGAGTTTTGAATCATTGTTAGAGACGTTAAAAATGCCGCACGCCTATGGTTTTCTGAACAAAGAAGGTTGTGCTTTTATGTGGCAAGATGGTAGTGGTTATCTGCATACTAGGTTAGTAGATGGTAGTGTGACGAATAAGAGTGGTAAACCCCTCCCACCTGCCTATAAAATAAACAAAAATGATGAAGATTATATTTATGAGGATGGTTTAGTTGAAAAATCTATGGATCATTTCAAATACTACCAGGGAAATGGCGTTCAACGGGATTCACGTTATCTCTCTATATGGCCAATAGATAAAATGAGATTAGGAACACAGCAACACTTCGGTTGTTTCTCGCAGTATTACACCACGTGTATTGGTTATAAGTTTCCATTTTTTGGTTCAGAATTGAAAATGCCTTTAATGTCATACATTTTATTTTTGATAGATGACGGCGAAGTCCTGGATATTGATGATGGTATCACTCTGGATGGAGATCCGTCTATTCTGATTAAAATAAAATCAAAGAGTATTTTTGATTGGAATCAGAAAGAGCGGATTTTCACCTTTTGGTTAATAAAAAGGTACAATTATGCGATTAAACGATGCGAAATATCGTCACTTGATAACCGGATGTGTTATTTGATTCAAAACGATAATTTTTTTGAATTTAAAAAAAATATACTTTACATACCACGGCGAACAACAATTTCTTATTACACATATTTAACAATCAGCGATACTATTTTCTTAGAACCCCTGTTTAAAGAGGAGATAAGTCTCTCCGAAATATCAACAAAGAAAATTGATCCAAACTTATTTTCACTTGATAACGCATATTCGATACCGGGTACTGTTATTTCAAGCCGAGTAATTCGTGACACTGACGATGGACTCACATTTACGATTCCTGCGAATCCTGCGGATTTAGATCGAGTGATTGAGGCTGCCTTGACTGGTGGTGCATTTACACCGACACCGTTACCTTCGACCGGAGCAATAATTTTTCGCTGGTTGTTGTGTATTGCCGGAATTGCGATGATTTTTTACGCCGGTTATAAAAAATTCATTAAGAAAACGCAATAAACGATTACTATTTATGAACAAATATAATTTAATCAAAAGACATGTCATACCATGTGCGATGATATTTCTTTTTATAGCATCGTTTGTTTTTGCTGATTCAGCTGAGTATCCTGTAAATACACGAGAAAAAATTTACGCCTGTGGTTATAACTCGCTTTATTTGTTTTTACATCTCAAAGGATGTAACATTTCATTTGAAACAGTTAAAAATAACATACAGATTGGGCAGAACGCGACTTCGTTTTTCGATTTACAAACCGGATCTGCTGCTTGTGGTATTAAAACTCAAATAGTCAGATGCTCCTACGAAACACTTCAAAAATTATCTTTTCCTCTTATTGCCTGGATTGACAGGTCAGAAACAAAATCACCGGAAAAAGTCATTGGTCATTTTATCGTACTTATTTCATGTACAGCGGGAAAAGTTACTTACCTTGATGGTACTTCCGGTAAAGAAACAAACATATCTGTACCGACATTTCTCAAACAATGGAACGGCATGGTTCTTATGGAACAAAAACAATCGCCAATGATTTTCGACCATTTCGGAATTTTATGTTTTCTGTTCGGTCTTTTATGTATCGTTCTAATAAAAATGTTTGATAAAAAGACAATCACTTCGGTATTGGTTTGTCTTATTGTTTTTGTGGGATGTTGTGGTCAATTGTACGCAATTGAGGAGTCCGCCGGTATCTGGCGAAAGTCTGAAAATGAATCGATCAATGCTCTTTATCTTTTGTTACGTTGCCATGATTTGCCGTGCAATTATCACTCAATAGAAAATGATTTCAAACAATTTCCAACAAAAACAAATTTACACCAACTTCAAAAGCAAGCAGAAAAAAATGGATTATCAATGTTCGTTTTTCATTCGCGTTCACCAGACATACTAAATAAGATGCCGATTCCGTTTTTGATTCACATGGAAAACGGTGAAGGTGACAATGATGAAACAAATTGGGATGGGAATTATCTTTTAGTTATCGGACGCGGAAATAAGAATTATATGATCGTGGAATGCGGAACGGTTCAAATATCCGATATTCCCGAAGAAACGTTACGCCGTTATTGGAGCGGTTATGGACTCGCTCATTTACCGAAGCAAAAAAATACTATTTTCGTTTCGGTTCTTTATTCAAGTCTCATTGGCTTGGGTGTCTTTTTGGTCTATCTCGGAATTGTTTCAAAAAAATTCTATCGCGTTGGAAAAAATACAGTTCTTAATATTTGTGTAATTTTCTTTTGTTTACTTTCTTTGCCGTGTATTGCCGAAGAGAACAATAAAATACCAGATGTAATCTATACCGCCGAACAGATCAAATACGAATTACTCAAATCGACAGAAAAGATTGAAAGTTTGCGAGTAATTTATCGTTCGGAATATTATACTAATCCCGAAGCACCAAAAGGAACTTATCTCTATCGGCGAATTCTGACTAAAAGTCCTTATTTTCTCAATCATACTAATTCACATCCTTGTAACGCATTCTCATGGGAGAATGATTCTCTTTTACAGCAGGCATTCATTCAGGAAAATATCGGTTATAATATTTTCCCGTTCAAGAATTCCTATTTTGTCATGAAATTATCTTCTGAAGAGGAATTACCCGGTACATTGCCTGGTGAATTTTTTTTTAATGCTACAGGAATCTGGGTGATGAAACAACGAAAAGCACCAAGATGGGGCGACATTCCTGTCATACTCCGTGATGTTGCCAATGATTGTCGTTACAATTTTGTTCGCCGCCAACTGGAAAAGGTTGATGGTCATTGGTGTTATGTTCTCTTTTGGGAAAATCACGATTATCTCTGGATTGACATGGAACGAGGCGGAGTCCTTTTAGCACGCGAAACATGTCACCCCGAAACCGGAATGCTGATGCAGCGTTACGAATTAAACAAACATCGTGAAGCGGCTTCCGGCATTTGGATACCTCAAAAATTACGAAATATCCAGTACGATTTTGCCGCGCAAACGGAAGAAGGACGTAAACGAAAAGTAATTGACGGTTTTTTCGATGTAGATGAAATCGAAGTCAATACACTTACTGAAACCGATTTTGATTTTACACCTCCGTCGGGGGCGTTGTTGACCTATGATGCACGCGAACCGGACAACCATATCCTTATCAGTCTGTTGCTGGCGGACAAAAAATGTTGGATGACTTGGCTACATGGATTCGTTCCAACACGATAGTCAAAACAAAAACAATTACAAAATCGTCTTGAGGATGGTCTATTGGTTTTTTAATTCTCCCTTTGATTATTTTCCTTGAAATCCGAAAACGTTTAATATTAAAATGAGCCAATCCGTTTTTCCAACACAGGATTCTATTAAATGTTCTAAATTGAGTAATCGTCTTGTATGGTTGTTTATTATTGTTGTGGTTATTGTTCATATATTTATAGTTACGTGGATGTCTTTTTGGAACAGTCCCAATGGTAATGAACCCGGTCATTTGGCAGCGGGAGTTTATACGCTTCGTTTTGGGCGTAATGATCTTTATCGGGTTAATCCGCCTTTGTCCCGAATGATTGCGGCTATTCCGGCAACTTATTGTTTTGGAATTGATGCCGATTGGTTGTCAACCGCAACAAATGTTCTTTCCTATCGACCGGAATATGAAGTTGGTACTTCGCTCTACTTCAAAAATGAGCCTGACAAATTGTACTATGCGTTTGTATTTGGGCGTTTGATGTTGTTACCGTTTTCTTTGTTAGGAGCTTGGACTTGTTATCGTTTTGCGTTCTTGCTTTATGGGCAAGCGGCGGCGTTGTTCGCATTGATTCTCTGGTGTTTCAATCCGTACATTCTCACTTGGTCGGCAACAATCAATCCCGATATCACTGCAACTTCGTTAGGCATTTTTTGTTTTTATCTGTTTTGGCAATGGTGTCATCAACCGTCATGGTGGAACACATTTTGGGTTGGCGGAGTAGCGGGTTTATTATTAGTTTCAAAAACAGTTTGGATTCTCATTTTCGGTATTTTGCCAGCTCTCTGCGTGTTGGCTTGTTTGTTTTATGCAAAGAATGATCAATGTCGTTTGTTACTAAAATCGTTTGGAAAACTATGCATTATTTTTGTTACTTCAATAATTATCTTAAACGTTTTTTATAATTTTTCCGGTTCGTGTAAATTGCTAAAACAATACTCATTTATTTCCGCTTCGCTGTCCGGTAATTCATCGGAAAATTCTAATTGGGACAAAAATCGTTTTGCTCAATCAAGTTTGGGGTTACTTCCAATTCCTCTGCCGCAAGATTATCTTTATGGTATTGATGTTCAAAAATACGATTTTGAACGTGGGATACCGTCTTATGTCAACGGAACTTGGTCTGAACATGGATTTCGGTATTATTATCTTTACGCTTTTCTCCTGAAAACCCCCATCGGGGTTCAAGTTTTGATTCTTGTTGCCGTTGTTTTATCTTTTGCCGGAAAGCAATATCGTTCCGATTTTTTTAGCGAAATCGTACTCATTTTTCCGTTATCAATTATTCTCATTTTAATCAGCAGTCAAACCGGATTTTCCGTACATTCTCGTTATCTTTTACCGTTACTTCCGTTCCTTTTCGTTTGGACATCTAAAACGGCTTTGGTGATATTCGACGAACGGTTTAATTTCGTGAAAACATCGCGGAAACAAGTATTGTTACAGGTGTTGATTGTTTTCTTTGTCGTTTGGGGAGTGATAAGCTCTTTGTCAGTTTTTCCTCATTCGATGAGTTACTTTAATGAGTTTGCCGGTGGTTCTTGTAACGGGGCAAAATATCTTTTAGGCAGTGATCTTGATTGGGGGCAAGACGTTTATCACTTACAACATTGGCAAAAAAAACATCCTGACGCACGTCCGATTAGAATTGCTTTATCGGGAACAATGCCTTTGGAAAAAACAGAAATCAAATACGATGGAGCCATTCCTAAAGAAGGCGATGGAACGAATGTTCTTGTTGCAATTAGACCGGGTTGGTATGCGGTTAATGTTAATAATCTTTACGGAAAAAAGAATGAGTACAGTTATTTGAAAAATAAAAAACCGACTGCAAGAGTAGGATACTCAATTCTCCTCTATTATTTCGGTAGTGAAGAAATCAATGTATTGCGAAAGAATTTTAAGTTACCGTCATTAGAGGAAGAGGAACAACAGATAACGGCATTTTTTGAAATACTTTCAGAGAACAAATCTGATGTTGATTCAAAAAGAACAGTTGCGATTTATTCTGGTACAGGTGCTGCCAGTGATTCGGTGGATGCAATTGCAACGTTACATGAAAAGGAAAATATTTCACACGAAAAACTGACAATTCAAAATATTCGTAGCGGTAATATTTCAAAATATGATTTGTTAATAGTGCCGGGTGGTCTTTCCAATGAGATGGCGGATGCATTGGGCAATGAGGGGCGTGAGGCGATTCGTCACTTTGTTCATAGTGGAGGTGGATATGTTGGTATTTGTGCCGGTGCGTATCTTGCATCGTCAACATTTGAAAAATTTTTGGGCTTGGTCAATATCAAAACGAACCATACTCAAGAATACATGCCGCGTATCGGTATTCTTGAACAACGTCAATTGGGCAGTGCCACCGTCAAAGTAGAATTTTCGACCGAAGGCAAAAAACTTTTTGCAACAAATCAATTTGAGAACATAAATTATATTAACGGTCCGATATTTATTGAAGCCGGACGTTCTGATTTGCCATCTTGTATAACGTTGGCAACTTATCGTTCTGATGTGTACAGTTACCGTTTTCAACAAGGAACAATGCCCAACACGCCAGCGATTATTGCCGGACAATTTGGACAAGGAAATGTTATCTTGTTCAGTCCGCATCCTGAATTGACAGAAGGAATGGAATCCATTATTCACGATGCTGTGCGTTCCGCGAGAAAAGGAAAAATAAAAAACTAAGGAATCGTCGGAAATTAAAGTTG
>JAISQH010000256.1 GCA_031274385.1 Planctomycetaceae bacterium
GCGGTGGTGATATTTTTTGAACCGCAAACTCCATAGAAATGGAAGATCGTGTTACGCCTTTCATTTTGGCAAGTTCGGCAACTTCAGGCGAATCGACAAAACAAGAAACCGTTCCTTTCAATTTTTCGAGACAATTTTTATTAATACCGGCTTTGACCATTTGAGTATCTGTTACAACACGAACGCCTTGTTTCAAAATCTCAATAGATTGTTCCAGAACATTTTCTGAAAAAACAAGATGATCGACGTAATCTAAATCTGCCGTTGTATGAATAACACGTTGAATTACCGGCGCGTTTTTACCAAGCGGTTTTTTGTCTTTCAGCAATTCAGCGATGATTTCAAAACTTTTTTTTTCAATCTCAGCAGGGTTTGTTATAAAATTTTTATTGTAATTCATTTCTGTAATGGAAACAAGTTTTTATCAATCCTTCCGCAAATTTGGAGTTGCCTCGAAAATGAATGTGAGGATATCCGGCAAAAATACGCGGCGTTGCAACAATACAGGGATAAGAATCTCCGTTACTTATTTTTGTTGCGGTAAAATCTCCGCCTTCATTATTGCTTGCGGAATAATGAAAGGAATGGGCATTAATTGTTTCTCCTTTAAGGCAAAGCATATTGTCATGGTTTGCGGTCAATTTAACGTAGCCGAAATTCTGAAGCCGGTCTGTCATTTGGGCATTTCCCTGAATCATTCCAAGCATAGAATACCGTGACCCCTGAAGATCGGTCAGACTTTCCTGCAAATACATAAAACCGCCGCACTCCGCATAAACCGGTAATCCGCGTTTATATTTTTGACAAATACTATTTTTGAGACAATTATTCTTTTCCAGTTGTGCCGCGTAAAGTTCCGGGTAACCGCCCCAAAAAATAAGTCCGTCCGCATCATCCGGTATTTCACGGTCACGCAATGGCGAGAAAAAATGTAACCGTCCTCCCAAACTTTCAAAAAGTTGATGATTATCTTCATAATAAAAACAAAAAGCCTCGTCGCGAGCCACATAGAGATTGACTGAATGACACGGCTTTTGATCTTCCAAAAAAGATTCCGATACATTAAGTTTCGGGGCATGGGCTGCCAATTCGAGAAGTTTTTCGAAACAAATTGATTTTCGTGCATATTCTGCTAGGAGTGCGAGTTTATTTTGAATATCTGAAATTTCGTTTGCCGTCATCAATCCGAGATGCCTTGATTCAATATGGGCTTCCGGTATTTCCGGCATAAAACCGATCACACGAATACCTACCTTGTCCTCAATCATTTTCTTGTAAAAAGAATACCTTGCCTGTGTGATTCGATTCAGAATAACCGCTACAATATTATTCTTTTCAAATTCCAGAAAACCTTTGATTTCAGCACACAAAGACAAGGATTTTCCTTTTGCATCGACAACCAGTACGACAGGAGTTTCTGTAATTTGCGACAAATAATTAGTTGAATTTGTACTTTTATTACCAATACCGTCATAGAGTCCCATCACTCCTTCAATCACAGCGATATCCCGCGTTCGTGTCTGAAGGGAATAACGTACACCGTTTTCACCCATAAGAACGGAATCAAGATTATGAGTTTTGACTTGCGTTACTTTCGTATGGAACATGGGATCAATATAGTCCGGTCCGCATTTGAACGCAATCACGTTTTTGTTTTGTTGTTTCAGTACGGAAAGAATCGCACAGGTTACTGTTGTTTTACCGCATCCGCTTCCGGTGCCCGCAATCAGGATTCGCATGGTTTCCTCCGTATTCCGGTAACGATATAAACAGGATTTTGAGACAACATCATATCATAATCGTTGATTTTTTTTGATTTTGCAATATTGACACAAATCGTTTCAATATCAGTCATTCCGTACATATTATAAGCATCAAGAATCTGATTCAGACTTTGCAGGGAAACGGCGTTGGCAACAATTTTGATTTCCGAATTCATTTCAACCAATGTTTTGACAATAACGTTCATATTTCCCGAACTCCCTCCGATAAATACTTTATCGGGAACAGGAAGTTCTGCCAAACGTTCTGGGGCGTTGGCTTTGATCATCACCGTGTTAAAGGCTCCATGCTTCATTCTGTTTTGTTTAATCAAATCAAGTGCCTCTTCATTTTTTTCGATAACATAAACGATACCTTCAAAAGCCCGGCGTGCCATTTCAACAGACATAGAACCGGTTCCGGCTCCGATATCGTACAAAATATCTTTCGGTTGTATTCCGAGTTTCCGAACAGAAAGACATCGTATTTCCTCTTTTGTCATCGGCACGGAGCCGCGAATCAATTCATCATCGCGAATCGGCATTGATGGAATGACTGCGGATTCGTTTTCAATATACATGACCGACAAATCACCAAAGACATTCTCTTTTAGTGTTACGGGTGTACCGCTGACGATTTTTTCTTCAGGATAAGAAAGTTTTTCTCCGATTTTGATTTTCACTTCCGACAAACCGCTTTCGTACAAAATTCTACACAAATCGTGAGCTTTGTATTCTCCTCCGGTCAGTGCGAAGACTTTTTTATTATAAGCGACACGCGGCACAATGTGTTCCCTTCTTCCATGTACACTTATCAGTAAAGCGTCATCGTAAGGAATCGCAATTTTTGCACTAAAATATTGGACACTGCCGATACCGTTGATCAGTTCAATTTCGTACAAATGCGAAAATTCCTGAACAATTTTTCGTGTGATACTGAAAAAACAGCAGTCACCGCTAACCAGAACCGCCGTCGTTCCCGGCAAAGGGCGACTCAGCGTCTGCATCAATTCAGACAAATCGGAACTCACAACTGATGGATTGTCCCGAAAAATCCGTGAAATGCTCAAAACGCGGTCAACGGTTCGAATGGTATCGGACGCTTTTTTTGTCCAAATATTTTCGTTGCCAACGCCGTAACCAATAATAAAAAGTTTTGCCATCGGAGGTTATTCCATGATACGATCTGCCAGAATTTCCGCAAGTCTCCAGTCGGTTCCCAGAGATTTTCCCATCTCAACTTTAATTTCAGGGTGATGAATGAGACATTCATGTATCATTTTGGGAATGTCTTGCTGCGGATGAACTCCGGTAAAAAGAAAATACGGAACTACTTTAATTTCTGAGACATTTTGTGCAAGGAGAGAGGCGATTCCTTTTTTCAGTGTTTTGTCACTAAATTCCATAAAGGCATATTCCACACAAAAATCAGGAACCTTTTTTTTCGCCATATTTACAAGCGTGATCAAAGTTTCCTCTGTTTCTTTAATTCGGCTGCCATGAGCCACTACTAAAACACCTTTCATTTCAGTACTCCTTTCTTTGTTTTGTAACATAAAATATTAAAACGTACAATTTTCTGCCCAAGAGACGGATTTTTTAAGAATTTGAAACCATCTTTTTCTTATCAATCATTTCAGTACGGCGTTGTATCCAACTTGTCCGACAAGGCGCACACGGTTCCGATTATCACAACAGACGGAGGTACAACATGATTTTGTTGTGATAATTCAAAAAGCGTTTCCAATGTTCCAACGAATTTTCGTTGCGTTTTTAGTGAGGCATTTTCAATGATGGCGGCGGGGATTTGCTTGTTCATACCGGCTTCAATGAAACCGGTACAAATATTCTCCAATGTCGCAATGCCCATCAGAATAATAATTGTTCCATTTAATCCTGCGAGCGATTTAAAATCAATATCAGGTTGACCGTTTTTCTTGGCATGTCCTGTAATAATATGCAGCGACGAGGAGTAATCTCGGTGCGTCAAAGGGATTCCCGCATAAACTCCGGCTGCCGTAACAGACGAGACGCCGGGAATCACTTCAAACGGAATATTATTATTGCACAAATACTCAATCTCTTCACCGCCGCGCCCGAACACAAAAGGATCACCACCCTTTAACCGGACAACATGCAATCCTTGTTTCGCTTTGGAAACCAGCAAATGACCAATTTCGTCCTGCGAAACCGGATGCCTGCTGGCATGTTTTCCGACACAAATTTTCTCCGCTGTATCAGGAATCATTGAAATAATGTCCTCCCCGACAAGGCGGTCGTAAAGGACAACATCGGCTTGTTTCAATCGGTTCAACCCTTTGATCGTCATCAATTCCGCATCGCCGGGACCTGCTCCAATAAGTGTTACTTTCATGTTACGGTTTCTTTCAAAAGTTGTTAATGGTTACTGTTGTTGTTCAATAATTTACGAATTTGTTCGGCTTTGATACGAACTCCATGATGATCGCCTTGTTTGGAAACAAGGCCGGCAAGATAGGATTCGTTCTCGATAATTGCAGGAAAATAACTGTTACATTCGTCACGGTTATCGGAAACAATCACAAAAATGCCTTTTTCTTTGGCATCCTGCGCAATACTCTGATTAACCTCTCGGTTATTTGTGGCGGCAATTACCAAAAAAGGATGAAAACGGTCAATATCACCTTTTTCGTATTTTTTATTAACAAAATGAATTTCTCCACATCGAACGGTTTCCTCCAATATTTTCGTAATAGAAATAGACAGAAGCGTTATTTTCGCACCGAAAGAGTGTAAAATTTCGGTACGCCGTTGCGCGATCTTACCTCCGCCGATAATAAGTATCTTTTTGTTGCGTAAATCCATAAAAAGCGGAAAAAAGCGATGGCGGCTTTTGGGGTTTAATTCGGTACGATTTTGCTCCGATTCGATACGCGGGTTGATCTTAAAAAAATCCAATAATTCCGAATAAGAAAACCCTGTTTCCTGAGTCGGACGCGGCAGAACAATCACTCGGCAACGGCACTGTAACGCGGCTGAAATTTTGGCGTTCCATCCGCCAATCTCGCCGGAATTTTTTGTAACAAGAAATTCGGCTTCTGTCATTTCAATCATTGCTTTGTTCATTTTTTCACTCACCGGACCTTGCATACAAATAATATTAGAGTTACGAACTCCCAAGTCAATCGTTTTCCTCAGCGAATCCAACATAGGAAGAATCCGCACATAACTTCTTGAAATAAAATCATTTATCTGTACAAAATGTTCTAATTCTTTACTACCAATGGTAAAAAGAATTTTTCCGGTTTCTCGATTCAATAAATCAATTGCTTCTTTGGTATCGGCAACGTAGGTGATAAAAGGATTTTTGTCACTTTCACGGCGGAGAAGCCTTAAATATTTTGTGTTTGTGGTCTGACATGCTGACTGAATATTTCGTGTTACTTTATCGGCATAAGGATGTGTTGCGTCAACCGCGTAATCAAACGGATGAGTTTTCAGATAAGCGGTCATTTCAGTTTCGTTAAGTCTTTGTGCTGTTATGGTAAAATTTGTTGGTTCCTGAAAAAGTTTTTTGCCATATTCCGTCGCAACAATTAGTGTTACATCAATGTTGTGATCGGCAAGCGATTGGGCAAGTTTTCCGGCTTCTGTTGTACCGCCGAATAAGAGAACTTTCATTATTTGTTACTCCAAATCATTTATTGTTGACTTATTTTTTATTTTTTCAATACAATAACCTCTGACGGTAACCAACCGATTTTTCATTTGTTTGGTATCGGAGTTACCGATGATCACGGTTGTCAGCATATCAACATTGATCACGGACAATTCTTGTAACGTGCAAATTTGATATTCACGGTTATTCCGTAACGCATTTCGGACATAGCCGCACCATGTTTGCG
>JAISQH010000607.1 GCA_031274385.1 Planctomycetaceae bacterium
TCTTATTCTTCACCATCGAATCGCCCTCCCTCATCTTATTCTTCACCATCGAATCGTCCCTCTTCGTCTTTTTCTTCTCCGTCGAACCGTTCTTCTCTTCCACCATCCGTTAGCCGAACGCCATCGCCAAATTCAAAACCGATTGCCCAATCAGAACGACCAACAACGCGCCCGTCACGCCCTTCGTTCCCAACTTCGGAACAAGCGACAACGCGCCCGGATCGTCCTTCGTTCCCAACTTCGGAGCGACCGACAACGCGTCCGGATCGACCTTCATTCCCAACTTCGGAACAAGCAACAACCCGACCGGATCGCCCTTCGTTCCCAACTTCTGAACGACCGACAACGCGTCCGGATCGTCCGTCGTTCCCAACTTCGGAACAAGCGACAACGCGTCCGGATCGACCTTCGTTCCCAACTTCGGAACGACCGACAACGCGACCGGATCGACCTTCATTCCCACCTTCGGAACTAGCAACAACCCGACCGGCTCGACCTCCGTTTACGCCTTCTGAACGACCGACAACGCGCCCGGATCGACCTTCATTCCCAACTTCGGAACAAGCAACAACCCGGCCGGCACGACCTCCGCTCACGCCTTCGGAACGACCAACAACGCGACCGGATCGACCTTCAACCGTTTTTGAACGCCCGACAAAGAAAATTCCTTCGGCTTGGGAAGGTGAATCTACGTCGAATCGCGTGAATCGGGCAACTTATGACCGACACGGAAATTCAGGAAAATATCATTCGCCGCCGCCTTCAACAATTGCCCATGTTCGTCAACATTTTCACGGTTATCACAATTATTGGACACCGGATTGGTATCACCATCATCCTTATGCCTGGTATCCGCATTGGATACCGTCTTATCGTTGGTGGTATCGCCCCAGTTGGTATGATACGTGGGGCTGGTTTGGAGTCGGCTTTTTTACAGGCACAATCGTCAATGAAATCTTAACCCCGTATCCGTATTACTACGGCAATAATATTGTGTACCGTAATGATATTGTCTATGTCAACGGTGTACCTTATGTCAGTGCCGCCGAATATTACAGGCAAGCCGCCAGACTCGCCCAATCCGCAAACATCATTGTCAAAGAAACAAAAATAATCGAACAACCCGTGCCTGTTTTGGCTCCCGCTCTGGGGAATGAAGAACCCATTCAGCAAGAAATTCAGCAACCCATTCGGCAAGCGGTTGACAAACCGGTTGATCAAAATACGGAAGAAGATTGGCTGCCAATGGGAACCTTCACCGTTTTAGATGCCAACGGAAACGAAAAAACAGGAAATGTCCTGCAATTGGCAACCAATAAAAACGGACAAATCAGAGGAAATTATTACAACGAAGAAACAGGGAAAACACGGCAAATTGTCGGTGCGGTTGATTCAAAATCGCAACGTGTTGCACTTCGGTTCACGGATGATGAAAAAATGATCCTTGAATGCGGTCTTTGGAACCTGACGCAGGATTCGGTGCCGCTTCTGGTTCACTTCGACGAAAAGAATTCGCAACAACTCACATTGATCCGCCTGACAAAACCGGAAACAGACAATGATTCAACCCCCATCGAAGCCGACAACGAAAATAATGAAGAATTGGCTCCTTAATCAGTTGCCGGTAGTCAGGGATTTGGGGTTTGTGGTTTGGGGTTTGGGGGGGACGCAAGCGGATCACAAACCACAAACAACAAACAACGGAATTGACGCCTTTGAACACGGAAGTTGCGACTTGAAACGCGGGATTTTTCCTTTTTTACACGTGTAAATTCCCTTTTTGCACGTGCAAATTTCCTTTTTACACGTGGATATTTCCTTTATCGACGCGAATATTGACTCCAATCGTCCTAATGAACACGCCGGTTGGGGCGATTTTGAAACCTGACCTTACGATTTTTTTCATTCTTGCCGGATAGTGGACAAACGCTGTTGACTTTGATAACATTGGCAACATTCGATGGGAATTGGTAAGCAGATCGACAGCCGGGTGTGATCAAAGTGAACTCTTTCAACCACCGTAATGCAGGAAGTCCGCCTGCATCAAGTTACATGGAACCCCAATGACAACGGCAAAGAACAACACTCCCGTTTATCAAGAAGGAAATACGGCATACAGTGCCGATACCTGTTCCCGATTGACCGAAGCCGCCCAATGCGGTGAAGTGTTGCTCAAGTCTTTTGCACGAGGACAGTATCCGGGTCAACCTATTCCCAAAGACGCCTTGCCCGGATTGCGAACCGTCGGGTTTTGGAGCGCCGTCGCCGAACAACAATGGGGTCTCGATTGGCACCGAAACGAAGGAATCGAAGTGACCTTTCTCCTGAGCGGGAAAAACCGCTACGAAACCAATACCCAATTCTGGGAAATGCACGCCGGAGATGTCGCCGTCTGTCCGCCTTGGCAAATTCACCGCATCGGTAACCCAAACGTCAATGTCGGAACCTTAATGTGGTTCATCCTCGATACCCAAATCAGACAAAGTAACCAAACTCCAAAATTGCCCGCTTGGATCATTCTTTCAGAAGAAGATAAAAATAAATTAATCCGGCGTCTGCTTTATAGTTCAAGTCAAGTCATTCACCTTTCTGAGAAATTCGTTTTCGCATGGAAAAAATTGTACCGGATTCTTCGGGATTCCGGCAAAGAATGTCCCGTTTCGGCGTTGGCAATTATCATCAACGAACTGCTCTTAGACCTCTTAAATGTTCAGGAAAATAACCTCCAATCCGCTTCGCCCCAAGAATTGCCCCGCTCCGTCGGAATGGTTCAGACGTTTTTTCAGGAACTCGCAAGCATCCCCGAACAACTCGAACATCCATGGACGCTGCGCGAAATGGCAAGGCTTTGCCGAATCAGTCCAACCCGATTCTCCCATTGCTGCCGGCAATTGACGAATCTCTCGCCGCTCAACGCACTCAATCAATTGCGCGTTCGGCAGGCAGAAGCCATGATTCAGAACGAACCGCAAAAATCAATTACCGAAATCGCCATGCAATGCGGATTCACGACCAGTCAGTATTTCGCAACCGTTTTCAAAAAATGGACTGGAAAAACCCCGTCCGAATACAAAAACAACCGCCCGCAGCAAAAACCGGAAAATGACTAAGTATCATGTGCCAATAACATAACCTAAAATGCCATTGTCCATTGCAACGATGCCATATTTTTTATACTTTCGATTTCGCTTCTTGGTTTTAATCTTTTTAATCTTTTTAATCAATTGATCAATGATTGAACGGTAAAGTAATGATTGATTTTAGTCGCGCTAGCGACGTTATTATGCATAACCGGCGGTGTAGCGCAGCGTAACCGCCGGATCGTGTCCCTTCCCAAGACTAAGTCGCGCAGCGACGACATTATCGAGTCAAATCTCTTTCCGCCAATTCCATACCCATCTTTTTGATGATGTCGTCGCTGCGCGACTTTGGTTGTTAGGAGCAATTGTCCGGCGGTTGCGCTGCGCTACACCGCCGGTTATGCATCATGCCGTCGCTGCGCGACTAAGGAAAAACAAAAATTAATGGGCAACGGATATCGAGAAACAAAAAAAGTCAGTTTATTGACGCATGATGACTTACCTGCTTTGAGTGATCCACGTTTCGAGTGACTTCCGTAACCGCTCCGGATCAATCGGCTTGGTCAAATGGTCATTCATCCCGACTTCAAGACTCTTTTGGTAATCCGTATCCATCGCGTTCGCCGTCATCGCAAGAATCGGTAACTTGTCAAGACCCGGTTTTCTCAGTCTGCGAATCTCACGCGCCGCCGTTAAACCGTCCATCACCGGCATCTGAATGTCCATCAGAATCAAATCAAAATCCTTCGACTTCACCGCATCAACCGCCTCCGCCCCGTTATTCGCAACCGTCAGGTCAATCCCAAGCATCTTCAACAATTCCGACGCCACCATCTGGTTAATCTTGTTGTCTTCGGCTAAAAGAATCTTGGCACCCTGAAGATGATTGACCGCTTTCTTTTTCAACGTTTCAGCCGTCTCAAAAACCGACGCCGCCGGCTTGTCAAAAACCGAAATCAACGCATCCTGAAGCGTTTTTTGCTGAATCGGCTTCGCAAGAAATCCAGCCAAATCAAGGTCTTGCGATTGCCGGAAACATTCTTGCCGGTCATAAGCGGAAATCATGATGATCTGAAGCGGCTTCGCAATCGTTTCGGATTCACGAATCCGGCGGATTGTTTCAATTCCATCCATGCGAGGCATCTTCCAATCGATCAAGACCAGTTCAAACGGTTCCTTGTTCTCCGTCGCCTGAATCAGCAACTCCAACGCCGCAAAACCGGAATCCGCCGTTTCAAGACGAACCTGCAAAGGTTGAACAAAATCCCGAATCATCTCGCGAACCGAAGAATCATCATCCACCACCAAAAGATGACGACCCCGCAAATCCGCCAAATCCGGTTCCGAATCCATTGTTGTTTTCGTTTTAGCAAAAACAGCCGTAAAATGAAAGGTTGCCCCTTTGCCGTGCGTACTGGTCACATCAATCGAACCGCCCATCAGTTCAACAAGATTTTTTGAAATCGCCAAACCTAAACCGGTTCCGCCGTATTTCCGTGTTGTCGAACCATCCGCCTGAGAAAAAGATTCAAAAAGCCCGTCAATCTGGTCTGGCGTCAATCCAATGCCCGTGTCGCTCACCGAAAAATCCAACAAAATCCGGTCTTCATTCCCGATGATTGCCGGATTTTTAATTCCGCTGCTCATTTTGTTGTTGGCTTTGTCATTGATTTTGTCGTTTATTTTATCTATTTTGTCGTTTATTTTATCGTTTGCCGACTGAACCTCAATTCGAATCTCGCCATGTTCGGTGAATTTGATGGCGTTGTTGGTCAGATTGAGCAAAATTTGCCGCAACCGAAGCGGATCGCCTTGCAAATGATTGTGAACCGCCGCCCCAATATGAACAGTCAGTTTTAATCCTTTTTCTTTGGCTTTGAGTTCCAGAAGATCGAACACGCCCTTCACCACTTCGGAAAGACGAAACGGGATTTTCTCCAATTCAATTTTGCCGGCTTCAATCTTGGAAAAATCGAGAATGTCATCAATAATGCCAAGCAGGTTGGTGGTGGCGGTTTGCGTTTTCAAAAGGTAATCGCGTTGTTTTTCGGTGAGTTCGGTTTGCAGGCAAAGATAGGTCATGCCAAGAATCGCATTCATCGGGGTTCGGATTTCGTGGCTCATTCGGGCAAGGAACTCGCTTTTCGCCTGAGTTGCCACTTCGGCAGCGTCTTTTGCCAACAGTAATTCCTTCTCCGTTTTTTTCAAATCGGAAATGTCAACCGCCCAACAAAGAAACGAAGGTTTGCCATCGTATTCAATATCCTGATACGTCGTCAGAAAATCGCGTACAATTCCGTCATTGCAATGAAATTGAAGATTGCGGGTAACCGGACAACCGGTTTTTCGAAATTCTTGGAGAATCCCGTTTCGTATCTCAGGATCAACATAAAGCGGGGCAACATGATCTCCGGCATGAAGCCCCAAAAGAACGTTAAACAGGCGATTCGCGCGTTTGACAATATCATCCGTTGTAATCACAACCCCTGCCGGACTGGTATCGAAAACACGTTTCAGCAATTCCTGTTCTTTTTCGAGTTCATCTTTGGTGATTTGCCGCCGAATCGCTGTGGCAATTAACATTCCGGCGGATTGAAGCACACCGACTTCCAATTCGTTCCAGATACGTTCCTGATGGCAGTCGTCAAATTCAATAAAACCCCAGAATTCGTCATTGAAAAGAATTGGTGCCATCAAAATAGAAACAATTCCTTGCGGGCGGAGTTGTGCTTGTTCTTCCGGCGTCATCAGGCGGACAAGATTGTTAATGCAATTTCCCGATGCCAACGTTTTTTCCCAGATCGGAATCAGTTTTTCGATGGGTATTTTAAGCGGTGATTTGTTTTCCTTCTGTGGTTCGGCGGGCGGCGACCATTCATAACTCCGGGTCACGGAATGTCGTTTGTCTTTGTCGATGCCGTTTTTCCAGACATAAACGCGGTCAACCCTGGTTGTTTTTCCGAAAATATCAAGAACCATCCAAAGCCGGTTATCGAAATTGGTATCGGTTGTATCCAGTAACAATCGGGCGGCTTCATTGGAGGCGGCGAGGAGTTGATCACGGTGTTGCAGGGTTTCTTCTGCTTTTTTGATTTCCGTCACTTCCTGAATGGTGCCGCTGATACAAAGCGGTTTGCCGTCCTGATCCCAATCCGTAACCCCACCCCGCGCGTGAAGATAAACCCATTGTCCGGTTATTTGGGACAGGATACGGTAAGTGCTGTCATAAAAATTGGTTTGCCCGGAGAGGAGACTCAAAAAACTCTGAACAGCGTCGGTGACATCTTCAGGATGGATCAATGATTCCCATTTTTCGAGGGAAAGCCCTTTGGGTTCGTCTTTGGCGTAACCGTACCGCATGACAAATTCGGATTCGACATCGAAGACTCCCGCCTCAATATCCCACGACCAAGTCCCCAAACCCGCCCAATGAAGAACCGCTTTCATCTTCTTACGGTAAGTTTGGATGTTTTCCTTAGCCGACATTCCGGTTTGGACAAGCAATTCGGTCATACCATTTTGTTTGTTTGAAATCCAATGTCAATTTCAATTGGCGTTTCTCTCTCTTTACTCTATTTATACCGGCAAAACGCGCATCGTCAATTAAAAAAGAATTTGTGCCGGTTGTTCTTTAAGGCAAAAGTATCGACACCAGTTTGAATTGATTGGGAATCATCACGGCGACAGTAAAAGAGGTGAACCGTTGTAACTGTCTATTTTGTTTTTAAAAACTATTTATTTTAACATTCAGTCACATGTAAATTAACATTTGCCTGTAATATTGGATAATTTACAAAGGTTAGACAAATGAAAAAGAGGTGATT
>JAISQH010000335.1 GCA_031274385.1 Planctomycetaceae bacterium
ACAAGTTTCAATTACAATCAACATGGTTTTTAGATTACACGAAACAATATCGGATGTCAAGGCACTTTTTCAAAAGTTTAAAATTTTTTTTAACTTTTTAACTTTTTAAAAATTCTCAAAATTTTCTGCCATTGTGTATTTTTCAACTTTCCACAGTTTTTCCGGTTTTTCGTTTTTTAATTTCCTGATTCGGTTCTTTTTTGTTGCGCTTCGAGGATTTTTTCTGCGGTTGCCTGTTGCTGCATCTGGAGAATCAGGCGTTGGACTTCCGCTTTGCGTAACGCATCCAATCGAATGGCTTCTTCACGGTTTGCGATTTCCTGTTCGATTTTTCGTTTTGTTTTTTCGGCGGCAAGGCGTTCGATTTCACGTCGGCGTTTTTCCTCACGGCGTTTCAAAATCGAACGAGGTAACAGAACCCTCGCCGGCTTGCCGGGATCATCAACCGAAGGAAGAATTCGTACAGGAATGTCGAGTTTTTGGAACATTCGGCAAACATGTTCATGGCACGTAAAAAGAAAAATTTGTCTGCCCGATTTTGCAAACTCAAGTAAAACCCGCGCCGCCGCAAATGCCCGCCGCGAATCGAAATTGACCAGCACATCATCCAATATCAACGGTAAAATTGAACCGTGTTGCGCAAACGCCGACGTCAACGCCAACCGAATCGCAATAAATAATTGTTCCCGCGTTCCACGCGAAAGCCACGCCACATCAAACGTGTTGCCCTCGCCGTCATCCACCATGAGCGTTTCCTCACCAAGCGGCGTCCAAATCCGATGATATTTTCCGTCCGTTAATCGTTTCAAAAGTTCCGAAGCCTCCGCTAAAGTTCGCGGTTGACGCTCCCGCTCATACGTTGCGCGAATTTCGTCAAGCATTCTGGCACAAACCGCGTAAGTTTGCCATTCCGATATAGCGCAACGAATTTGTTCGTCGAGAATCGCCAATTCACGCTGCTTTTTGATAATTGTTTGATCTTCCGCAATCCGTTTGAGTTGTTCACCAAGTTGACCGCGCTGCTCCAATTCGTCACGCAACTTTGCCGATGTCGTTTCAATCCGCATCGTTACACTTTTTAACAATTCATCCAAATCCGGCAGTTTTTCGAGTTGCTCAAGTTGTTCCGCAATCGCTTCATTTTGATATTCAAAAGACTCGTTACCGGATTCCTGTTGCCGTGCCAATTCTTCTTCCGCTTGTTGTTCGAGCAATTTTCGTGCAAGACGCGGTTCCAAAAGATCAGCAATGACCGATTCGGGACAAAAATGTCCCAACGCCGCATCGAGTTCCCGTTGAATCCCTTGTTCTTGTTGCAATAACCGACGGTGTTTTTGGTGACGCCGATGTAATTCCCGTAACGCTTCCGGTGTTTTGACGCCGAATTGCCGCAGTAAATCCGTTTCCTCCTGCTTTGCCTTGCGAATATCCGCAACCGCTTTCTTCCGCATCTTACGGAATTGCCTGATTCCGTCTTTCAGCCGGTCACGCGCTTGCCGGGCAAGATCGTTCGCTTCCAGTTTTTTTCGGATTTCACCCAGAATATCAACATAACTCATGCCGTCGGCAAACGAAAGTCCCGACTCAATAATCATCCGGTCAATCCGATCCGTAATAAACCGCATGTCACGAATCCGTTGATTCATTGTTTCGTAACGATTATCGAGTTCCTTCTTCAAATCGCCGACAACATCGCAATGTTCCATTAAGTCACGAATTCGCGCCGGCGTCCAATCACCGGGCAAACCAGTCAACCGGAGCCAGTCATTCCAACGTTTTGTTGCAGCGGCATGTTCCTCTTTACAACGTTCCAACCGGGCTTCAATCTGCTTGAGATGCAGGTTCACCTCACGCCGCTGCGCGTCAACCGGAACCAATTTTTCAAGTTGCGACAATTCTTGTTGCGCTTCCTGACAACGGATTTCAATGCTGATTCCGGTTGCCGGAAATTTTGTATCAATTGCGGCGGCTTCCTGTTTGGCATGTTCAATCTGCGTCATCAACATTCCGAGTTGACGTTGATTTTGTTCCAATTTTTTAGCGTTGTTCTTTTCCGAAACAATTTTGAACGCAATCGAACCGCCAATACCGAGAACTCCCAAAATAGTCAAAAAAGGCGGAACATCTCCCTCGAAAATTTTCGTTCCGATTGTTTCAAAAATAGCAAGCCCAACCGGAATCGCTCCCAGAATCCCAACCATTCCAAGCAGAATCACCAACCATGTCGGCAACGCCTGATGTTGTATCAAAAAAGCGTTGATACGCCGCAACTCCTTGTGATGCAGCGTCATTTCAGTAAGCCGTTGAGCGATATTCTGACGCCGCCGAAGTTGCGTAACGGTTTCTCCGGCTTTTTCGACCGCTTCCGTCAACTCTTTGGTCTCACGCTTGGCAAGTTCCGTTTTGATCTTTTCGTTAAGAACTTTCGAACGTCCCAAAAGTTCGGCGTGTTGTTCTTTAACACGAAGCAAACGTTGCCTTGCCCGACTGACCGCTTTAGCCGGAACACGGTAATCATCGAGCAACGCCGCATCAATAGAATCACCGGTATTCGGACGATATCCTTTTGCAGTAACAGGAATTGACGGCAATGTGGTCGGAGCCGAAATGACCGCTCCCGCAGGATTAAACGATGCGTGTTCGGATGCAATCCGGTTTTCTGTCGCGTTATTTTCTGATTTCGTTACGCTGTGCGGCGGAATCGGCAATGACCGGCGTCCGCGTTTGATTTGTGTTTCTTCATCGAGAAGACGCGATTCGAGAGACGCAATACCATTTTCAAGATCAGTAATTTGAGCGTCAATTTCGACAATTCGTTTTTCCTCTTCCAGTAAAACTTCAAGTCGCGGAGCCAGTTTTTCAAGCGTTTCATTAACCGGTTGCGAATCCAATGTCTCTTGTGCCTTTTGGTATTCTTCTTTCAATTTATTGTAAGCAAAATGCCGTTGTTCGAGTTGTTTGCCGGTTTCGTCAAGTTGCGTCATGATCGAATCCGCAACAACAACGACATTGCCCATCGCATTGATTTCGTCACGAATTTTACTGCGGCGTATCCAAACCGGTTCGGCTTGTTTCGCAATTTCGTACAAACGTTTTTCCCGTTGCAATTTAATGTTGTCTTCTTCAAGATTGGCAACGGTGCGGTCAACCGTCCGCTGTTCATTACGAATCCGTACATAATCACGAACAAGAAGTTTCGCCTCCGTAATTTCCGTAATCGTTTTTTCCCGTTGCCGGAGTAATTGCGTTAATTGCGATGGTTTATTTTCCTTTTCGACAGAGTTCAGGATACGATTTCGCCGTGCCGTCAATTCCTTAATGGCATCGATAATCGACACCCGATCCATCCCGACACTGAGCCGAAAAAGCATTTCAGCCGCTTCGGTGTCATTGAGCGAACCAAGTTTTTGTAACTCATCCAGTCCGATGGCAAAAACATTGTTGAACGTCGGTTCATCAACACCGGAAACCAAAACACGTAACAATTGCGAACCTTGTTTGTTACCATCCAACGTTTGAATCTCAATTTTTTCTTCGTTTCCTGCGGTCTGATCGGGATGAAACATTCTTCGAAGCCGAAAATGTCCGCTTGGCGATTCCAGTTGCAGGACACCGCCGGAAATAACGTACAGAGATCGACCTTCGTGATCGGTTTCGGCGTTCCAAGCGACATGGATATTACCGGGTTTTCGTGCGTAACGCCGCCGTTCGCCGCCGAAACCGTAAAGTTCCGCCCGGACAAATT
>JAISQH010000337.1 GCA_031274385.1 Planctomycetaceae bacterium
ATTCACAATTCATAGTTCATAGTTCATAGTTCACAATTGTGCATTGTGAATTAAGTCGGTCGCAAGCGACCGTCGCTAACGCCTAACGTCATTTTTATGACCGCCGGAAGTATAACCACGAAAAACACAAAAAAACACGAAAGAATCTTTGTTGCAACTTTTTTATTATAAATGACTGACTTCAATTGTATTTTTCGTGAAATTTCGTGTGTTTCGTGGTTAAAAAAGAGTTTTTAGAAGTGACCTCAAGTGAAAAGAGTATATCGAATCTCCACTCTCAACTCTCCACTAACAATTCCCCTTCCTTCACTTTTGATTCAACTGTTGCTATAATTGGGAAAGTTTTTCAGAACGTAAAACTTTTTCCATTTGATTCTGTGTCTTATCGTGACGCCATCAACTATCTCGGTTCGAAAACGCGAATCCTTGAACTGTGTGACCAGATCGGAGGGCGGGTCGTTATATGTCCTGAGTGGGACGGGCGGGTGATGACGAGTACCTGCGACGGAATTGACGGCAACAGTTTCGGTTTGATTAACGTCAAAGCAATTGATACGGATAACACCGATTGGTCTTACAATTCTTATGGCGGTGAAGACCAATTTGTTTTTTTTCCTGACGGAGAACCGTATGTGATTGATTCGATACCGCAACGTCCGGCGGTTCGGCTGCGGCGTTCGGTCAGGCTGACCGCCGCACACGGAAATCGGGTCGAATGTGATGTGATTCGGACGGTACGGCTGTTAGATCGCAACGAAATCTTTACCGTGTTCGGCGACGCGACAGCGGTTTCATTGGATCAAATGGACGTTTCGTTTGTCGGGTTCGCAACAGTCAACTCCATTGTTAACAGTCTGTTTCATGATTCGGTTTCGGGGCATTCCGTTTTGCTTCGGATTCGCGGAATGTTCAATTCCAGTCAAAGTGCGATTGCTATTATTCCGTTTCAATCGGATGAAGAGTCGGAATCGGGATCGCCGGTTCAGACGGAATTTTTTGGTTCCTCGCCGCACGGTCGTTTGCGGCTTTTGCCGCAAGCGGCGTTGCTTCGCACTGACGGCAAATATCGTTGTCAGGTCACAGTGCCGCGTCAACAGGCAACGCCTTATCTTGGAGCAATTGATTTTCGCGAAGGAACGCTCACACTGATTGCGTTTGATTTACCGGAGCCGCAGTATTCCGGTGAAGCGGTTCGGGCTTATAATCACGGACCGTCGTTTCCCGGCGAGACGGATTTTGCACGTTTTTACGAGTTTAATATTTTTTCCTCCGTTCATGATTTGCCTCATGGCGGAACATGGACGCATCATCAATACACTTTGCATATTAACGCCGATAACCGAACCTTGACTTACCTTATTCAGGAAGTTCTCGGTGTTGAATATGAACAGATTTACGAAAAGATGATGAAATAGTTTGGTTGTTGCGGACGTTTCGCGTTGCTGCGGGCGGTTTCCAACAAACACAATAGGGAACTTCTCAAAACCGAGACTCACCACGAAACACACGAAATTTCACGAAAAATACAAATGCGGTAAAATCGTTTATCATAAAAAAGTGATAACAAAAATTCTTTCGTGTTTTTTTTGTGTCTTTTGTGGTTAAAAAAAGTTTTTAGAAGTTGCCAATAACCAGCCAAAGTTTGCTAATTCTATGAATCAACCTCCGCCGTCCTCTCCGTCTCAATTTCAAAAACCGATACCGCGTAACACCATGTTTTTGTTTCTTCTGGGCGGTTTGGTGATTTTTGGGATGTTCCTTTCGTTGAACCAATCGCCGATCAACACCCGAAAATTAAGTTGGGGCGAATTTCGTCAGGAACTTGAAGCCGGTAACATTGTTCAGGTCAATGCGGTTGGAACGAGTTTTTCCGGCAAAATCAAACGTTCTGATTCCAACGACCCGACAAAAACTCAGACAATCAAATTTTTGACGGAGATTCCGTTGACAGCGTTGTCTGATCAAGAGATTGAAAAGCAAATTTATGCCAAGTTGGGCAAGAATTACAGTGCGTCACCGACTCCTGATGTTTTGGGAACGCTCATGATTATTTCGATGATTGCTTCGATTGGAATTGTGATTGCGTTTGTTTTGATGTTCCGTCGGACGCGGGATCAAATTCTGAGCGGAACCGGCGGCGGCTTGCTTGGTTTTGGGCGTTCTCCCGCCCGCCGCTACAATAACAACGCGGAGCGTCCGACAACCTTTCTGGATGTTGCCGGTTTGGACGGGGTTAAAAACGAATTGCTTGAAATTGTTGATTATTTGAAGGATCCGCAAAAATATCAAAGGATGGGAGCGCGTGTTCCGAAAGGCACATTGCTTGTCGGTCCGCCCGGAACCGGTAAAACGCTTTTGGGGCGTGCGGTGGCGGGCGAGGCGGGAGTTCCGTTTTTTTCGATTAACGGCAGTGAGTTTATCCAGATGTTTGCGGGAGTTGGGGCAAGCCGGGTTCGGGACTTGTTCCACACGGCAAAAGAATCAGCACCGGCGATTTTGTTTATTGATGAGATTGACGCTGTTGGTCGGCATCGCGGCACCGGAATCGGAGCCGGTCATGACGAACGGGAACAAACTCTTAACCAGATTCTGGGCGAGATGGACGGTTTTACTCCGAGTGAATCGGTCATGGTGATGGCAGCCACCAACCGTCCTGATGTTTTAGACCCGGCTTTATTGAGACCGGGTCGGTTTGATCGGCACATCACCGTTGATCGTCCGACCATTAAAGGGCGTGAAGCGATTTTCAAGGTACATATTCGCGGTATTCCGTTGGCGAACGATGTGGACACGAATGTCTTGGCGCGTCGAACGGTGGGTTTTACCGGTGCGGACATTCGGAATCTTGTCAACGAAGCCACACTGTGGGCAACACGCAACGGAAAAAACGAAGTTGGAAAAGCCGATTTTGATTATGCTCAGGACAAGGTGGTGATGGGTCTTCGCCGTGAAGAGGTGATTGCGCCGGAAGAGCGGAAAAAGATTGCGTACCATGAAGCGGGTCACACGTTGGTCGGTTGGTTCCAACCGCTTTCGTCACCGGTTCACAAGGTTTCGATTGTTCCGCGTGGTCGTTCGTTGGGGGCGACGTACACGCTCCCGGAAAACGATCAGATCGGGCTTTCGGCAAAACAGGCTCATGCGCAATTGGCGTTTGCAATGGGAGGTCGTGCGGCGGAAAAACTTGTTTTTGACGAGTTACCTGCCGGAGTTGAAAATGATTTGAAGCAAGCCACCAAACTGGCTCGTCGAATGGTTTCGGCGTGGGGGATGAGCGAAAAACTGGGTCCGGTGGCGTTTAGCATGGACGAAACGCACCCGTTTCTTGGGCGGGAAATCAACTCCAATCGCGAATTCAGTGAAGAAACAGCGCGTTTGATTGACGAAGAGGTTTGCCGTTTCCTTGCGGAGGCGGACGCATTGGCAATGCAATTGCTGATTGCCAACCGGCAATTGCTTGATCAACTTGCGGCGGCATTGGAAGCCGAAGAGGAAATCAACGAATCCCGACTCATCGAAATTCTGGGGACGCCGCCCTTCAAAACAGAAAAAGAAGAAACGATTTGAGAACTGATTTTTGACAATGGAAAACTTCTTGCTAAAAATGAAGGGAACTTCTAAAAACTGAGACTAACCACGAAACACACGAAATTTCACGAAAAATAGAATTGCAGTCAATCGTTTGTAATAAACAAATTATAATAAAAATTCTTTCGTGTTTTTTTGTGTGTTTCGTGGTTAAAAAAGAGTTTTTAGAAGTTGCCATATAATTCTCCACATTCTACTCTCCACTATCAACTCTCCACTATCAACTCTCCACTATATAACTTTGTTTTGAGTTTTTCGACTTCTTTGACGAGGTTTTTAAATTCTTTGCGCAATTCGGGCAGTCGTTGGAGGGCGATTTGTATTTTCATTTGTTCTTTTTCCGGTGTGGCGGGAATTCCGACAAGCCGGGCATCCGGTTCCACATCACCCAAAATACCAGCCATCGCTCCAAGAACAGCCCGATCACCAATATGAACATGATCCTTCACACCAACCCGCCCAGCCATCACAACATAATCGCCGGTTGTTGTACTTCCGGCAATACCGGTGTGAGCACAAATTAAATTGTACTTTCCGAGTTTGCAATTATGTCCGATCATGACGAGGTTATCGATTTTTGTTCCGTCGCCGATGATGGTTGAACCGTAAGTTGCCCGGTCAATTGTGCTGCATGAACCGATTTCCACATCGTTGCCGATGACGACATTACCGAATTGCGGCGACAATTTATGAAATCCTTGTGACGAATCGTATCCGAATCCGAATGCTCCGATGACGGCACCGGAATGAATAATGCAACGGCAACCCACAACCGTATTCCGATAAAGTACGGCGTTGGGAAAGATGGTTGTTTTTTCACCGATTTTGGAGCCGGCGCGAATTTGCACACCGGCGTGAATCATCACATTGTTTCCAAGTTCGACATCTTCTTCGATCACAGCAAATGGACCAATCGCCACATCGTCTCCGCAACGGACACTGGGATGAATACAGGCACGGTCATTGATTCCCCGAATAGATTCATCGCGCGGCGGCGAAAAATAGGAAACGATTTGTTCAAACGCCTTCAAAACGTCCGGTACTTGAATCAACGAGAAGCCATCCGGTGCAACGCCGGTCGGAACAAGAACAGCGGCGGCTTTACATTTTCGATATAGCAAAGAGATACGGTCAGCCCGTTCGAGAAATGTCAATTCCAACGGAGTTGCATTCTGAATCGGGGCAACCCCTTCAATAATAATGTTACCATTACCGACAAGAACCCCATTGACCATTGCCGCCAATTCCGATAACTTCCTGCTTTGCATACTAAAATCCTAACCCATTGAATAAAACTGAATAAAACACTGTCAAACAACACAAATAATTAATAGTTCAATAGTATAACGTGAAAATCTGATATTGAATATACCACAGGAACAAATTCGTGGTTTGTGGTTTGTGGTTTGTGGTTTGGATTGCCGGTGACTTATCTATATTTTAGTCGCTGCGCGACTATTGAAAGCGTTGCGCGACTATTAAAAAACAGCATAAACAAGGAGAGAACTCGGTAGTAGGAATTTTTTCACTCCGGCGTAAAAAAATGCTATAATTGTGAGTCACTGAAATTACCTGCCTGTTTATTTGTTGGAGAAAATGATTGCTTTATTTTCCCTTCTCTTCATTTTCAACTCTCAATTTTCAATTTTCAATTCTCAATTGTTCAAAAGATGCCATCACACGCGGAATATTCAATGATTTGGACGCAACCGGAAACAATCAGCAATCGGTTTCGGAATTGGTCGCAATCGGTTCCGAATTGGGAAACGGCGGAATATTGTCGTGAGCGAACGGCTCGTTTTCTTCACCGAACAACCTCATTGCGTCAACGCTTGGGAATGCCGTTGGTTGTTGCCATGCTTGGCGGAACCGGAACCGGAAAAAGTACCCTCCTTAACGCTTTGCTCGGTGAACATGTTGTCGAAGAAGGAAAAGAACGCCCCACCACTGATAAACCCATTCTTGTTTGTCATGAAATGGTCAATCCTGATCAGTGGGGAATTGATCTTTCCGGTATTCAAATCGAAAAACGTGATTTACCGGCGTTGGAACAGATGGTTATTCTGGACTGTCCCGACCCGGACACAACAGAAAATGACAATCTCCGCGAAACAAATCTTGCTCGTCTTCGTTTGGTGTTGCCTCTTTGCGATGTTCTGTTGGTAACGTCAACACAGCAGAAATACCGAAGCCGCCGGGTGTTGGATGAACTCGCGGCAACCGCTCCGGGAGCAAGACTTGTTTTTGTCCAAACCCATGCTGATCGGGATACCGATATTCGGGACGATTGGAGCGAATTACTCAAAAAAGACTATGAAACCGGACGGCTTTTCTTTGTCGATTCGGTTGCCGCCCTGAAATCACAGCAAAACCGAACCGTTTTGCCCAAAGAATTTGCCGATCTTCAACAACTTTTGATTGCCGATCTCAATGAAGAAGCCGCCATCCGAATCCGGCAAGCCAATTTTTTTAGTCTTGCAGAGGAAACGGTGGAAGATTGCCGTCGTGAAATCATGGAACATTGGGCTGCGGTTGGAAAGTTGCGGGATCGGATTT
>JAISQH010000388.1 GCA_031274385.1 Planctomycetaceae bacterium
CAAATTGATTGTCGAACAGGCTTGCCGGAAGCAAAATATTGTGATTACTGACGCGGACATTGATAATGAGATTCGCGAAATGGCGATCAAGTATCTTCCGCTTCGGCAGGACGGTTCGCCGAATGCCGAACTCTGGATCAAGATGAAAACAGAAGAAACCCGAACAACTCCGGCTATTTACCGAACCAATACGGTTTGGCCCGTTCTCGCACTCAAACGTCTTTCGCGACCTTTGGTTCAGGTGACGGAAGAAGATATTCAGCGTGGTTTTGAATCAAATTTCGGCAAAAAAGTGCGCTGTCTTGCGATTGCGTTTGA
Source organism: Planctomycetaceae bacterium (assembly GCA_031274385.1). Classification (GTDB taxonomy): domain Bacteria; phylum Planctomycetota; class Planctomycetia; order Pirellulales; family Thermoguttaceae; genus WRKP01. The sequence continues at coordinate 319 of JAISQH010000388.1, forward strand.
TCCGAAAGACCAACGCCGTGCTCAAGAGGTTTGGGAAATGGCAAACCGGAACCGGACGGCGGAAAATTTTGCTAATTTAGCCGAAAAATATTCGATTGACCCGGAAAGCCGGATGGCGCGGGGAGTGCTTCCGCCTATCAGCCGATACAGCGGGCAGCCGGTACTTGAAAATGAAGCGTTTGGTCTTTTGCCCAACGAATTATCGCAAATTATTCAGGTGGACGGAAACTGGGTTATTCTGTACTGTCTTGGTTACGAAGAGCCGAGTATTACGGACATTAATGACGTTAAAGCCGATCTTGTTGCGGATATTTTTGAGAAAAAACAAAATATTGCGGTTGCCCAATATTATGAGAATTTGTTCAATCAAGCGGCGTTCGACAATTACCTGACGGGCGAATCGAGAAATCCCGAAATTGAAAAGACGATTCGCGAAACCGTACCGCCCAAGCAGGCAACTGTTACGGCTCCGGTTCGGTAATGGGCGGCGTGTAACGCGGGGAACGAAAATCCTGATCTTTGCGGGTTCCCAGAACTGCTTCGGCATATTCTTCGATTTGTTCGGGGAGTTCGAAGTATTGATCGTACACGTAATGATCTTCGTATTCGCATCGGTCACTGCGGTAATCGCGACAGATTTTCGGTCTTGTCGCGTAAATTCCGCAACGGTTTGTTGTTTCGTCCAGGTGGTTGCATTTGGAATAAACGAGCAGATACCAATCTTTTTCGTCCACAAATACGGTTGCACGTTCGTGGAGTAAAAACCACCGTATAAAATCGTATTCTCGCCGGCTTTCCGGTGTATCAATCGGCAACGCAAAATAACGGCAACATTTTCCGGGACAATATTCACATGGAACTTTGTCGGCAGGAATTTCTTCACGGTTGGGACGTTTGCTTGACATGTCAGGTGTTTTAATTAGTGATTAGTGATTAGTGATTAGTGATTAATGTGTTAAAAAGGTTCATCGACTGGAATTGCCTCGTAGGGGCAACCCTTGCGGTCGCCCTGAATTGGTGATCGTTCGTGGCAACCGCAAGGGATTGCCCCTACAATAAAAATGGAACGTTTGATTGAGTTATTCAGAAGATTTTCAAGGGGTATTGGTTGTTTCGGTTGTTTCTTCCTGAGTTTCGGGGATTTCGATGCTGACGGGAATGGGAATGACGAGTGAATAAATGATGGTTGGAATGGTTTCATTGTTATTTGACCATGCGAAAACGGATTGCCCGAACGACTGCCGCCTGACCGCAACCGTTACCCGAACCGCTGTTGGCAACATCCGGCGTTCATCCATGTCCCACGACTCAACCCAATCCCCAACCGCACCCTCCTGCCCCGCCGTCGGGTCAAAATACGCAAATTCAATCCATTCCACCTCCGGCGCCAAAGGTTCATCGTATTGTTCGTATTCGGTTTCAAGCCCTTCATTGATAGCGTATTGTGTGACGAGCCGATCAAACTGACGCCGGAAAAGTCCGTACCGAACCGCCGTCGAATCAAGAGAACGCCCCAACGAACCCATTAATTGATCCGGTTGGTAACGCGGATCGTCCAACCCCGTCATTTGACCCGTTTCCTTGCCAAGATAATAAAGAACCGTCTTCGACGGACTCAAACGATCCGATAACACCGAATTCCGAACCTGACGCGATCCGTACATTTCACCACGCGGCAAAAGCGCCGTGTCAATCTGAATCCATTCAAGATCACCGTAAATTCCCGGTATTGTCCCATAAACCTCCGACTCCTCCGATTCACCCGATTCGCTCTCAGCCGCCTCCGTATCGAGAACACCGGAACCGCTCAAATCCGTAGAAAAACCAAAAAGCAAAGAAAGAGATTCCGTATCAACTTCGAGTTGTTCCTCCCGAATCGCCACAATCACCGATCGAATGTCCCGCGCAATCTTCTCCAACACCGCACGCGCTAATTGCGATTCTTCAACCTCCGTCCGATCCACCACCATCTGCCGAAGATGAAGATCAATCGCCATCGTGACAAGCATCAGAATGACCGTCATCAGCACAAGAGCAATCAAAACCTCAAACAATGTATAAGCACGGAACATGGAATTCAGTTTTAATAGAAAGAGTTCGTTCGCCCCTCCATTTGGGAATTTGGGAACATGTTGACGCTTCGGAACAATGACGCCTTCTGCTGACCCCGAAGGGGGCTCTCCAAAATAGCCGAGCGTTCGATGTACTCATCGAACGCCCGGAACGGAAAATAAATAATGACATGACCCTGAAAGGGTCGCCTAACTAAACTATATTTTGATCGGATGTTCTGATTGGAAGACCCTTTCAGGGGCATTGGGTTATTTTTCTTTCGTTCCGGCGGTTTGCGGAGTACCGCAAACCACCGGCTATTTTGGAAACTGTCTATTTTCATTGGCGTGCGGAGACGCAAAGAGGATTTGCGGTGATTTTTTTGTTTGTGTAATTTCGTAAAACAACTCCGTAGGAGTTGACTTTGGATAACCCCGTGCCAACGAAGTACAGCACGGGGTAAGTGTTGTTTTACTTCATAGTTCAAAACGAAAATAGGACGAAATTTTAAAAATGAAAAGTTGAAACCAACCTTGAATTTCTTTGCGTCTTTGCGCGCAATCCATAAAAAACAAAATAGACAGTTACCTATTTTGGAATGACTCCGTTGGAGTCAGGAAAAATCATTACCGCCCCTTAAAAAATCATTCCCGTCTTTTATCGCCGCCAATAAGGTCTTCCAATCAGTTCTGATTTGCGTCAATCCAGTTGCACAGCAAACAATATCATAACTGAAAACCCAAACCAAAACAACAAACCAAAACAACAAACCAAAACAACAAACCAGAACAACAAACCAGAACAATCCGCGAAAAAACAATCCCGTTTTGGAACCGGTTGCGCAAAAAAACGCAAAGACACAACAAATAAATTTCAATCCGGTTCTTTTCGCTCGTTGCGTCTTTGCATGTCAAGCCTTTGTTTTTACGGGTTAAAACCGCCAGACTTGCGTTGTCAGAGAGAACGGCAAGCCGTAAGCCTTTGATTCAATCTCAATATAAAACGCAATATGTCCCGAAGCGGGTTTGGGAATCGTAATCGGGTTGGCGTTTTTATTTTCGACGGGTTGCGAAGTCCATTTGGCTTGGCGGAAATCTTTGGTCTCCGAAACGGCTGTCCAGAGTTTGGTTCGGTAATCGGGAATCTCCGTTTCAAGAACAACCTCATAGCGTGATTCTTGTTCTTTGAGTTTCCAATCCATTTTGTACCAACTCCCTCCGCTTGCCGCGTGACGGACAAAAACGGCAATCGACATAATCGCTTTGGGTAACTGTTGGTCAAGACTGTGTCCGGCATTCGGAACCGTCAGAATATATTTGACGCCAAGCAAATCGTCCCAGTAATTTTTCGTTGCGTCCACCGCCCAATAAGGATCGTTGGTGGCGTGAACCAACAGTTTGGGCAATGTTAAGCGTGTGCGGTAGGCATACGGATCAATCATTTTCCAGAGCCGCTCCCGGAACTCCGAAAATTCCGCCTCGTCCATTTGAACAAGATTCCGATCCGTATAATCGTGGATACTGGGACTGAAATCGCCCCATGTCTCGACTTGATACTTCATTTGTTGGCGGATATTCAAATTGTCGATCACGATGGGAGCAATCGCAACAATTCGCGGGTCTTTTGTTGCGGCGGCGAGCCAGGTTGTCCAACCGCGTTTGGAGGCTCCGGTGACAATAAAACGCTGAATATCGAATTGCTTTTCCTGTTTGAGAGATTGCTGAATCGCGTCCAACGCCCGAATCGCGCTTTTCGCCATCGGGAAAAGCAATGCCCATGACGTATCTTTTGTTTCCATTACTTTGAGAAACGTTTCGCCCACCAACGCATCTTCGGAAAAATTACCAAGCAACGGCTGATTCGGAACCTGAAACAAAGTGCCAAGCGGCATTCCGCACGCTTCCGCCAAAGAACGGGCAAGCAGTTTGTCCTTGTCATTCGGTTTGTTGCCGATACTCTTGCCCGTAATATACAACGCCGCATGATCGGTACATTCCAATTTGTTGGGAATGACAATGAGCAGGTAATGTTTCCAGGGGATGTTGTGCCAGGTTTGGGAAGTCATTTCGAGAAGGTACGAATTTTCGTTGTTGTTTTCGACTTTCTCGATGACTTCCCAGTGAAAGGACGAATCCGGTATGGCGATGTAAGCGTCCAGATCCGGCGGTGACGGGTCGGTTGCCGAAATCGGAGCAGGCGTTTCGGCGTTCAGAACGCCCGAAAACAAAATCAAAACCGTCATCAAAAGAATCGTAACCATCTTGCCCAATAAATTCATCATCGTTTCAAACTCCTGTTTTGTTGGTTGTGCATTTTAATCTTGTCACCCTGAAACCGGTAACAATCCTCCCGTTTTCCTGTTTCAGTTCCGTTATCATATCACAGATTCATTAATCGGAACAGGGTTATGGAAGGGAAAAGGATTGAGCGGTTGAGTGATGGTAAAGCGGTTCCGGTGATTGCCAAAAGTTTTTCAATTGGATACAATAACCCACTCTTGCTGAGTTTTGCTTTGTCGGTTGGGAAACAAGGGAACCGCATTCTGTTGAAATAATGAGCGTTTTCTTCCCCGTTTTGTTACAAGGAATTTATTTTTTAAACAGACAATCGGGTTTCGGTTCAATGGAACCCCAAAATGTTACCCGAAACAATCAGGAGATTGAGCAACAATGACAATTCAATTTGACCGGCGTTTTGAACAAGAAACCGTTTCTTCGGCGAATCCGGCTGACATTTGGAGCGGTTGGCGGGACAAGAACGAGGTTTGGCTTTTTATTGCTCCTCACGATGACGACATTGTTTGCGGAGCGGGTTTAACGTTTCTTGCGGCGATTCGGAATAAGATTGAAGTTTTTGCGGCGGTGATTTCAAACGGTCGCATGGGATATTGTACTTTGGAACAACGTCAAACGATTGCTCAGATTCGCCGTGCCGAAACGCAAGCCTCGTTTGCTTATCTTGGCTTACCGAAAGAAAATCTTTATCTGTTCGACTATGATGACGGCACGTTATCGCAAAATATGGGACGGCGTTTTGCAACGGAGCCTGCTGATTCCAACGCGATTGCCGGAGCAACCGGGTTGCAAAACACGTTGACGTGGTTGCTGCGAAGGGTCAAGCCAACCCGGATTTTTATTCCGAACCGTCTTGATTTGCATCCTGATCATAAAGCGGTGCATCATGAAACGGTGATAAGTGTGTTCCATGCACAGGGCGGTATTTGGCCCGAACTGGGAGAATCGATTGAGATTCTTCCGTATTTATATGAATATGCGACTTACAGTGATTTCATCAAATTGCCGACAATCCGGGTTCGGGTTCCTGATATTCTGGCAGAGCAACGCCTTCAGGCTCTTGCCTTGTACAAAAGCCAATTACAAATCGGATTGGTCGTCGAAGAACTCCGCAAAGCCGGAGGAAATGAATATCTGCTCGAAATGGTCTTTGAAATTTTCAAACCGGAAAAATACGAAACCTTGTTTTAATTACCGCGTAAAACTTCTGATTGTTTCGGATTTTGTGAAGTCTTCCCATTGGATATTATCAATACAAGTCGCGTTAGCGACGGGGGCTTGCCCCCGACGAATATGAATCGACGAAAACTTTCCCCTTAAATTGATTGCAGACGAGATGGATTGGTTGTAGAAGCAAGCGTACAAAAAAACAATCATTTCGGGGGCTTGCCCCTCGTTATACCACCCATCTTTTAACATAGATTTTTTCAATAGTCGCTAGCGCGACTAAAATAGAATTGATGAAGGCTCTTTCGTTTATCTTGTATTGTTCGTCTGGGTCGTATCTCAAAAAAATGGTGTGGTAGAACAAGGCTTGCCCCTGTCGCTAACGCGATTTGTCTAAAGCAAACTTTCCAGAAGGAGCCGCATTTTCCGTAATTCAGCCATCGAATCAACATCAGGAATCTGAGCAAGATCAACACAAAGAGAACGGCAATAATCAACTTTGTTCAATTGAATTACCAAACGTCCGAATTCAAGGATTCCCTGCCCAATTCGAACCTGAAATTGACTTGGAGTTGTGTCGCGCAGGCGAACATGACAGACATAATTTAAGATGGATTCGTAATCTTTGGGTTTGGGCTGCTCGAAAATGTAATGGCTCGGGTCAAGTGTCACTCCAAGTCCTTTGATGCTCTTGCAAAAACTTTCGACCGTGTCCGGCATATCCGTCATCCGCCCGATCTCTGTCTGCAAACCAACAACAACCCCATACGACATCGCAATTTGTACCAAATTACGAAGACGTTCGTGCTCTTCGTTAAACGGAGTGCCGGGAACAGATGACCGAACCGTCATTACAACAACCTTGATTGCTTTGGCAAGTTGACAGGCAACCTTGAAAAGTTCCAAATAGTTCGGAGTGGTCGGGTCGGGTTCAAAATAAATCGCAACCGGCGTAATCCGACGCGATGTCCGGCAAATCTGAACAATGGAATCAAATTGAGGAATAAGTTCGGAAAAGGGAATCGGTTCCTGTTCCCCAATAACCAATTCCACATTAGTATATTCCAAGTCGGCAAGACGATCCAAAATGTCTTGAAGAGACATGTTCGTAACACACGAAGTGGATGCAGCGACGATCACAGTCAGACTCCTTCTTCATTTAATACTTAAAAATAACCAAATCTCTGACTATTCTAGCAAAATAGTCCGTTTTTCCAATGGGGGCGGGAGAGCTGATTCTGTTTTATCTGCCGCGAAGGTTAGAGTGACCGTTCCGAATCGACAATGGATTACCTCTCCGAAATCAGAAACAATCACTCTTTCGTGTTTTTTTGTGTCTTTCGCGGTTAAAATGGTCGCTGTAGCCATTCTCTCCGGCAATGAAAAAATTACTGATTATTTCTTCCTGTTCACAGGGTGGTGGTTAATTTAGATAAAATACATTGACGTTTTCCAGTATTATCCTGTTCGATTGATACTCAAAGAGAAACAGTTGCGTCTTGGTTGTGAGACTTTGACCTCTACCAATTGGACTTTTATTTTTGGCGGGCATTGATGACAAATT
>JAISQH010000433.1 GCA_031274385.1 Planctomycetaceae bacterium
GTCGCACGCGTCATCGCAAGAGGTCATGGATACAAAGATCAACAATACCTCTTCCTAAAATTAAGACAAATCGCAAAAAAAATAACAACTTCATAACCCGCAATCTCGCGGGAGAACCACCAAAGTCGCGCAGCGACGGCATTATCAGAAAGAGGGGCATGGAATTGGATAAAAAAAGATTTTGCTCAATAAGATCGATGATGTCGTCGCTGCGCGACTTTGTCGTGGGGGGAGGGACACGATCCGGCGGTGTAGCGCAGCGCAACCGCCGGTTATGCATAATCACGTCGCTAGCGCGACTAATATCAATATTACTTTATCGTTCCAATTTAAAAGACTTAATTGAAAATAGACAGTTACTTGGAAAGTGCCGATAGTACGAACTAGGAAAATTTCATAAACAGCCTAGACGTAAAAAGTTCGCGAAAATAATATCGGATTAAACGAAAAGGCTGTTGGCATTTCGTCGGTTGGTACGCCACCTCCGCAACATCTTCTTGTTCAAAAAATTGATGATATTAAAGACATCAAGGTTTTACCCGATAATAAAAGTATCACGATTTCTTGGGAAAAGCAACGCGGTTGTATTGACATGAAAATTGTACGGTATGAAGGAAATGATCTGACCAGAACCGGCGTCCCCCATTTCAAGACAACAAGAAACAAGTTTTGTTGATTCCGGTTTGAAAAATGGAATCAGTTACACTTATTTTATTCGAACCGTATTCAAAGGAACGGATGGCAATTCTGTTCTTTCAACAGGAAAAGTTGTAACGGCAAAGCCTCAATTGCCGCCGCCGGCAGTAACGGATATTCAGGCATCGGAACAACCGGACAAAACAACGCTTTTTTCTTGGACACCGCCGCAGCAAGGAGAGGTTTTTTTGTTCGATTTAGCCAAACCTCCCGATGTTCCGGTTGGAGATGTTATTTTCACAACACCTGCTCATTTACAATCCCGTTACGGCAAGCCGATTCCTGTACTGAAACAAAAAGACGGACAAACAATATGGAAAAACACGTTTACCGGAGTCCGGCATATTTTACCGGTAACATTTCAGGATGGGCTTGCCGTCTATGGTCAATCTGTTTCAATTATTCAGATTACGGACATTTATAATCTGCAAGTCCAAATAACCGGTACGAAATTGTTCCTGACTTGGGAATGGGCAAAGGGTTTGCAAAAGTATTGGTTCTCTATCGGCAGTACCAATTTCCCGAATGACCCAATGATCAAAAAGCGGCACGAAAAGTTATGACATTATCGGACTATAATCTTGAAAAAGCCTTTGTACTTCCATACACAGGATCGCAAGATTTCTTTTTTACTGTTTATTTGTCAAGTGCGAGCGAATTCCGGTCAACCGATGACAACTTTTGGGCACTTCATTGACCGGATTTCGCTCGCACTTGACCGTTCATCATTTAGAAACGGGAATAGTTAATATAGTTAACTTTTATTCCGTTGTCTGTATCCTTCACCTATTTTTTGTTTTAAGATTACCCTAAACTTTCGACTTGTGCGTAGATTTGTTGTTCGGTAAAACCTTCGAGGTCAATGGTTTTTGAGGGGCAAACGGCAACACAAGTTCCGCAGCCCATACATAACCCCGGATTGACTCGTGCTGTCCATTTGACAAGATTTCCGTTACGATCTTTGATTTCGAGGCGTTCAATCGCGTTGTACGGGCAAGCGCGACCACACGCAAAACACGCCACACAACGCTGTTCGTCAATCTTCGCAATCTCCGGGTCACGAGTCAACACCGGTTGGCTCAACATAATCATGACCTTTGCCGCCGCCGCCGAAGCTTGAGCAACCGCTTCGGGAATGTCCTTCGGTGCCTGACACGCCCCGCAAACAAAAACTCCAGCCGAGTTGGTCTCCACCGGTCGTAACTTCGGATGCGATTCCGTTAAGAAACCGTATTCGTCATAACCAACACCTAATTTTTGTGCCAAATTTTCCGCACCGGAAGTCGAACACATCGCACTCGCCAACACCACCATATCCGCTTCCACCGTTACCGGTCGCCCCGCCAACGTGTCAACTCCGCGTACAACCAATTTGCCGTCCTCCTGCGTAATTTTTGAAACACGACCGCGATGATAAATCGCTCCGTCCTGCTCAATCGCCCGGCGAACAAATTCGTCGTACTTTTTGCCGCCGCTCCGAATGTCCATGTAAAAAACATGCGCTTCACCGTGATGGACTTTATGTTTGTAAAGCATCGTATGTTTCGCCGTGTACATACAACAGATTTTTGAGCAATAATTGATTCCCTTCGCATTGTCACGCGAACCAACACATTTAATGAACACAATCTTTTCCGGGATTTTACCGTCGGAAGGACGTTTCGGTTCGCCGTTCGTCGGACCTGACGCCGAAATCAACCGCTCAAATTGTAACGCATCAATCACGTCCTTGTATTTTCCGTAACCATATTCGCCGTAACCGGATTGCTTGTCCTCTTCCGGTTTTTTGTCAATTGTATAAAGTTGGTAACCGGTTGCCACAACAATCGCTCCAACTTCTTCCACAATCACTTCGTCTTTGTCTTCGTAATTAATCGCACCGGCAGCACACTTTTTTGAACAAATACCACATTTGCCGCTTTTCATTTTCGTACAATGTTCGGCGTCAATCACCGGTTTCGACGGAACCGCCTGCGGAAACGGAATATAAATCGCGGTTCGGTTGCCAAGTCCGTAATCAAATGTGTTCGGAATCTTCTTTTGCGGACACGTGTTCCAGCACGCGCCGCAGCCTGTACATTTTTTCATGTCAACATAACGCGCCTTTTTACGTACATTTACTTTGAAATTACCGACATAGCCTTCAATTGATTCTACTTCGGAATACGTCAAAAGTTTAATTTTCGGATGTTGCCCGACTTCGACCATTCGCGGAGTCAAAATACATTGTGAACAATCGAGAGTTGGAAACGTTTCAGATAATCCAGCCATTTTTCCGCCGACCGAAGGTTCTTTCTCAACCAGAACAACCTCGTGTCCAGCCGCTGCAATATCGAGTGCCGCCTGAATCCCCGCCACACCGCCGCCGATAATCATTGCCCTTTTGGTAACAGGAACTTCGATAGGATGCAGCACGTGATTATGTTTCACTTTTTCAACAGACATCCGAATCAATTCGATTGCTTTGGCGGTTGCTTCGTTTTTGTTCGGATGAACCCACGAACAATGTTCGCGGATATTTGCCATTTCAATCAGGTAAGGATTGATACCCGCTTGTTCAACGGCTTTGCGAAAAGTTTTAAGGTGCATGTGCGGCGAACAAGACGCCACAACCACCGCAGTAAGACCGAGTTCCTTGATTTTTTGCAAAATCAATTGTTGTCCCGGTTCGCTGCACATATATTTATAGGATACTGAACAATAGACGCCGGGCAGTTTTTCGACTTCCTCCGCAACTTTTTCGCAGTCCACCGTTCGAGCAATGTTTTCGCCGCACCAACAAGTAAAAACGCCGATTTTCATGGTTGGATCAATATGGGGTAAAAATAATAAATGGGTTCAAGATAACCAAATTCTTCAAAGTTATATCGTATTGTACTCAAAATGGAGCAGAATAGGAATGCCTGACCATGAACGGAACAGGTAAAATTTTTCTGATTATTTCATTTTTTGTGGGCTTCATTTTAGTAGTCAGTTGTTAGTTAAAGCCCTTATTTTCCCAAAATACCCTTAGTAGCCATGACTATCCAGAACCGCTCCCTTATTTTCCCTTATTGAAAAGGTGTTCATAAGGAGTAGGCGACTGTAGGGGCGGGTTTAAAACCCATCCTACTAACAACTGGCTTACTGACTACTGGCTACTAAAATCATTCACCACAAAAAATGAAATAATCATCAAAATTGAACTCCTACGGAGTTGTTTTAGTTCATAGTTCAAAACCAAAATATTGATCAAAATAATTGACTAAAACATCAATCATTAAAAACAAAATAGACAGACACGAATATTTCTGTCAACAGATTTTACAGATTTTTAATAAAAACGAATCTGTAAAATCTGTATAATCTGTTG
>JAISQH010000491.1 GCA_031274385.1 Planctomycetaceae bacterium
TCCTTGTAAAATGATGGTTTTTGTTTTCACTCACCATTTTCCAATAACCCCGCTGCTTTTTCAACTCATACACAACTTGAGAGTATAACTCGCAAGATGAAGACCAAACTCACTACCACTCTTTCGTTTTTATCAACACAGCAAATTCGGACTGACAATCACTGGTTTTATTATGACACGCTAACAGAATCGATACACTCAAAACACCGGAAAACAAAATGGAAAACATCAATCTGTTACGTTGTATTTTTGCAGTAATTGTGATAAAATATGGGGAGAACATTGCTGATTGGGAATTGTTTGAAAATAAACTTGACAAGTTGGTGATTGCGTGATACGATTGTCGAAATGTTGAACATTGATAAAAAAGCATTGAAAATGCGTATTGAAACGGTAATGCCGATGCTAAACGAATATCAGCGCCGGTGTTATTTATTGGCAAAAGCAAAGTCAATCAGTTACGATCGTCAACTTTAAATTCCGACAATTCCTTGCTCGTTTTTTATTTTTTTGAGTCAAAATCAGTTTGTAAAATTCGATGTTCGCTTGTTTTGAAAATCCATTAACGATGCGTGATAGATGGACTTGCTATTCAATTTTCATACCCGTCTCAAAGAGCGGTATCAATCACTTGCTGCCCAACGTCCTGCCGGTTCTGTTTTCATTCTTGAACACGGTCTCAATGTCAATGCAGACGAATTAAAAGACCTTACAGAAGTTCTCCGAAAAGAAATACGGCTAAATGATGGTCATATCGATAAACGGTTTGATTCCCACTATTTTCCTTTTCTGGTTGCGGCTACGGAGGTCGGTTATAATTACGCTGGAAATGGAACCGACTTTTGGAAAAAACTTGAAAAATCATTAGGTTGTAATCCTCTACTAAACGAAACACGACAAATGATTGGAGGTTGGTTTGAACGTGCCAATCATATCGTTAAACCGCTTGATACACCGTGGGCAAGGCAATTCCGTATCATTGCTTACCCAATAACAAATTCTGTTTTACCGCTGGATATTCGATTGCCGTTGCTGGAATCCCTTGCCGAAATGCCGACGGCATATTACAGTAAACAACCGGAAGAGATAGCGCAATTTCTCCGAAAACATTCGGAATCACAACATTATCGCCGATATCGGAATTGGTTATTCGCAACGCCCGTTATCGGACAACTTGCCCAAGCGTTAATTTCCGAAATTGATACTTCACCGGTTTTAACTTCTGACACACTGAACCGTATTCGTCGTGATATGGAACAAGATAAAATCAACGGAATTAAATTACGGCAGTTGCGAAATAAAATTAGACATAGTTATCAGAAATGGACGCAAGCAGAAAAACTTCATCCAGCTTCACACAAAATTGCACCGAAACTGACGTATTACGGACGACGGTTGTTTTTGAAACGAAAAGAAAATGGTGAATGGATATTGGAAGGTCAACTACCGGAATCCGTAACCGCTCATTTACGACAAGATAAAGAATTCGTCAATACTTTGCGTTCCGGTCATTGGCAACCGTTCGCTTGGGAATGTTTTCAGATTAAACCCGCTGCTTTTTTACAACAGGAACGATTTGTTATTGAATCACAATCTTGGAATAAAATCAATTTGCCGTTTATCAAAATCACAGGAAATAAATTTGATGACAAGATAACCGAGTTGTTAGAATCCATCCGATTCAAGTTTGAAGTTCCCGCTTTATTTTGTATTGACGATGAAAACGGATACCATCCAGTTTCCAAGATAACATCCGATTCGGGAATCGTGGCATGTATTCTTAAATCAAGCAACGACACGGAGTATCCCGATGGAATCACCAAAGACAAATCTTCGCCGTCTGGTTTTACCGTACTACATATTGATACAGCAATTCTTGAAGCGTTAGATTGGGCAAGAAACAAGGGAATAACCGTTACCGAAAAACAACATTGGAGTTGGATTGTTCCATTTGGACAAGTTAACGAAGGCGAAAAACAGATAACCATTTTACAAAACGACCCCGTGTTTCTTAACATTCCGGCAAATCACCCGATTTCCGTTGTGTATCACAACGAACCGTTGGAATTGGCAAGCGGAATAATCGAATTGGACGATTTGACGGCGGGGTATGAAATCATCGACATCGGAAACGAAAAATGGAGCATTGAAGTCAATGAGAAAACGGACTCAATTCCTCTTTTTAGTGCCGAGTTGCAAGGAGAACAAATCGTTGATTCGTTACGGGACCGCTCTTTGGCATTGTCGGTCGATTCCTCACAGCCGTTTGTTAATGTCCGTTATACATTAACGCTTTCCAATGCCGATAATATCCAAACGGCGTATTCTGATCAATGGGATTCCTTTCCGCAACGTTCCTCTCTTTTTCGACAAGCATTTAGTAAAAATGATTTTGACATTAAAACTCGCTTCTGGCAACTGTTACGCAGTCAACAGGACTTAAAACTTGCCCTGACCATTGAAAATATCTTTCAAAAAGAATGGGTGTTAGAATCCGTCAATCACGGAATTTGGTGGGAAAACATTGAATCGGAACTCCCGCTTGCCGTTTCGGACGGTGAGGAAGTTGCAGCCGAAGAGATTCTTCATAAAGAAAACAGGAATCCGATTTACCTTGATGATTGGCAGTTATTCCGTGCAGTTGAGAAAAACGGCAAACCGATACATCGGGCAGCAACGGTTTTGAAATGCTCTCAAACAATCTCGTTAAGCAATCGTGTTTTGAATTTACCGGAACGAAAACTTCGGCAAATATCAGATACAAAAAACGGCATCGGTCTGGAAAATGTCGTTGATGATATTCTTGCGTTTCGACAAGTACAAACGGAAAGTTTTATTGCAGAGATGCAACGTCAACGAATTCTTGACGAATTGGAAGACGTTTTTTGGACAATCACCTGTGGAGAACGCTGGACAGAACGACTGATGATGGTTAATGGAATTGACATTAAGGATTGTTTCATTCAAAGTTTGAAAAAACTGATTCGGGAAAAACTGGACTGGGGAACGAAAAATGCGGACAAACATCGCATAGGAGTGTCTGAAAAAATCATATCTGATGAATTACTTACCGAAAAGTGTCGTAATATCGAAGGGGAAATTTATAACATATTTCCCGATTTTTGGACAACGCTTTATCATAAAACAAAATCTGTCGAGGAAAGGTTGAGCACGAGCGTTTTTGAAATCCTTGAATCCATATTGAAAGAGAATACGGGATGGGAAAATCTAAATGGATACATTCGCCAAGACGATTGGGATTCTTGTTTTAATGATTTTACGGAAAAAATTTATGGACGTGAACTTACCACCCTAATTTATCCGTCAAACGTTGGTGCGGCATTGTTTGAAGATTTTAATACGGATTGGTCGCTTAAATCAGCAGTGGAACATTTTGAAAAATATCAAAAGAAATTATCCGGCAATCCGTATCAACAATTTTGGAACACGGACATTATAAGAAATGTATTAGCGGTCTTTCTGAATCCGTCCGCATTTGAACCGATTCAGAAGGTGGAAACGCTTCGAGTAATGCTTTTAGACCGTCAATCCATGTGGTGCCTATCTTTTTTATGCTGGCGGAAACGGCAAATGGAGAAAATTCGGGAGGTGTTTGACAATGTATAAACAAATCATTCACAGTATTCAAGCATTGCGCCGTTGGGCGGAGTTGCAACAAAGTCCTGTTTTAGGGGCAACCGGAGTTCGTGCGTTTTGTTATCCGCACCAACTTTACGTTGTCCGTAGCGTTCTTGAATCAACGCAGATTCGGCACCTTCTTGCTGATGAAGTCGGTTTGGGGAAAACGTTGGAGTCGCTGATGATAATGAACGCCCTGCGCATCCGCAACGGCGGCAAACTGCGGGCTAGTATCATCGTCGGTTCAGAAGAACGAGCAAAACAATGGCGAGACGAGATTTTTGGACGCTTTCCCTTTTCGTTTTGGAAAAATGATGTGACTGAAAAATATCCTGACTTGCGATGCAATGGCAACGTGTTTTTCGTTGACGATAGAATAGACAAGCCACAACTTGAAGAATTTCCTGATGATGGTTTTCGGATTATCGAACCGCAAAATTTTGATGAAAACAAAAAATATCTTGAACCAGAACATTGTGATTTACTTATACTGGACGAAATTCATAGTTTTACCGACGTATTATTGAACTTTATTACTCCACGTTCAGAGGAATATCAGAGCGTTCTCGTTCTTTCGGCAACGCCGCTGCTTGGTGACGATAAAGACCGATTACGGTTGTTAAAACTTCTTGTACCGGAATACGCCGACTGGTTTGAACTCAACGGAGAAAGACCGAACATTGAATCAGTACCGGCATTAAAAGCCCGAATGTTACGGTCGCGCCGGTTGGACTTTCCAAAGGCATTGCCTCAACGTAAACCCAAAATCATTAAAACGGAACCACTTGAAAATGATAGAGAACGGTTTAGAAAAGCACGGAATTTGATGCAAACAATGGTTCGGGAGAATCTTGTTGCCGCTGAAAATGCCATTTTATTTGTACGCCGTGCTGCAATCGGAGGACAAACGTTAATTGACCGCGTCGATGAGTATCGGCGGCAATTTCCTCAATATGCCAATGAATTGACTGAAATTCGTGTTCTTTGCTCCTCTGAACGCGGCGATACCCGTTTTGATACGCTGATAGATTTTCTTCTTGATTTTTTTTCGGAGGATGATGGAAGTCGAAAAGTAATTATCGCTGCCCAAGACAATCCGACGATTGATTATTTAACAAAACAAATTAAACGTTGCTTACCGGATACCGGTATATTGGAATTTAGACAAGAACGCACTCAAACTGCTGTAAATAGCCAAGATGAAGAGATTCGCAAAGTGAAGGGGATTATTGAACAATTCTGGTCTGGCGAAGAGCAGATTCTCATCGCTCATAATGATGCGAGGGAATCCTTTAATCTTCAAATTGCCGATGCGTTGGTGTTCTATTCGTTGCCTTGGAATCCCGTCGATATGGAACAGTGGCTCGGTCGGGTCAGCCGATTGGGTTTGCGTAAAAAGAAAACTGTCGAAATCGTTGCCATCGTTCAACGTGACTTAATCGACGAACAAATTGCCGACTTATATCAATCGCTCAATATCTTTGAGAAACCATTAGATATTGAAAAGAATCAAGATATTCTTAACGATATTACAAAACAAATCCGCCAAACGGTTCTCTATGGAAGCAATCAAATCATAAGACCAAAACTAGAATCAGATGACTGGAATGAAACGTTAATGCAAATTGTACCGAAAAACGAATCTTTCAAATTGGATGAAAACGTTCAGGATACGATTGTTGAACCGGCAATAAAATTACAAGACAAACAAACAGATTTTCCAAAAGAAGATGCGTTGGCGAGTTGGTTAAAGACGTTGGCTGAACACGAATTTTGTTTTTTAAGTACTTATTCCGATGATAATTATAGGTATTATTTACATCCTCAATACTACAAATTTTGTGTCATTGAGAAACATCGTAATCGACATTTGAAAATTTCGGTTTTGGAGGAGGAACCAATAAGTGTGAAACCATATGTTTTAAGTCGGGCGTATATCCAACTTCCACCACGTGATTTAGTGCCGATAGACCGTGGTCGAGAGCCAAATAAACAGCGTTATGAAGTTCCTCTCCAATTTTTCAACTTCGGCTCACCGCTGCACGATGAATTGGTCAAAACGTTTGCTTCCGTTTTCAATTCGCCGAAACTTTATCAATTTACT
>JAISQH010000495.1 GCA_031274385.1 Planctomycetaceae bacterium
CCGAAACAGCATCGTAAATTGATTGTTGTTCGTAAAATGGTGCCAACGTCATCAGGAATCCGATGAGATTGACATTGCCTATCGTTTGTGTCGGATTGCTTGCTTTTTTGTAACTCATCCAGATCGGATCACGTGATCCGGCGGGAAAACGGTTTTGCGCCGCATGGAAATTATGGAACGCTAAACCGAGTTGTTTGGTATTGTTCAGACATTGCGAACGCCGTGCGGCTTCCCGCGCCGCCTGAACAGCGGGTAAAAGTAACGCAATCAAAACACCAATGATTGCAATCACCACGAGTAATTCGACCAAAGTAAAAGCTGTACGTTTCATAAAAAACTCCTTAAAAGATAAAATTGTTTAACAATTGGAATAAAAAATTAGGAACAATAATCTAAAACCCAAGTAGTAGGAAGCCGGATCATTCCGCTCGCTTCCTAACTTCCTACTCCCCACTTCTTACGGCATGGCAGGATTTTCACCGCCTGCGCGGGTTCCGAGTTGGCTCCAAACGCCGTAAATCGCGGAGCCGGTGTAATCTCGCGGTGTTGCGGGAAAACCATCCACATTGGCGGTAATGGAGTAATCAAGATTGGTCGTATTAATCGTTTCAGAAAAAAACCGAACCGACGCATCGCCCAACGCAACATTGACACCGCCCGCATGAAAACTACTCGGAGTCGTCAAAACCTTGCTATCATCATTATCCTGGTAACCGCAAGACGGCGCATTCGGCGGCAAAATAGTAAAGAATAAGGTTGACCGATTCCAGCCTACGGAACCCCAATAACGACCAATTGTTGCACTTTTTTTGGCTGGAGTGTTAAATTCGCCGTCGCTACCACGAATATCCATACAAACACTGACCGGAGACATTCGATTATTGTCCGAATTGGTCGCGGGATTACCGATTCCTCCCCGA
This sequence comes from Planctomycetaceae bacterium, assembly GCA_031274385.1. Classification (GTDB taxonomy): domain Bacteria; phylum Planctomycetota; class Planctomycetia; order Pirellulales; family Thermoguttaceae; genus WRKP01. The sequence goes on from JAISQH010000495.1 coordinate 921, forward strand.
ATTGATTGCGAGACTTTATTATCACCAATACACATTTCCGAAAGAAAAACGGTATTACTTAATCCGTCCGGGATTCCTTCAAATCCGAACATTATTCCCGAAGCGTGCATCACAAACGGACCGCGGGCAACCGTGACCCAATCCCAATAAACCCACAAATCTCCGCGATTACAATGATAACTGGTTAAACCAGGGTAATTGTCTGCGATAGTTCGGTTCCGTGACGAAGGACAAAGAAACAATCCGATCTTGGCAAGCCAGGGAGTTTTTTGTGGTGTTCCTGTTGAGTCGTTATATTGTTGTGCTTCGGGACCGCGATAAGCCCGATTGGTTCCGTCTGGATCACCAAGTCCGATTTTCGCATCTTCCATCGCTCCTTCATACACCGACTGTTGTTCGACGTAGGGAAGAATTTGTGCCAAAAAACTGATGTTCCGGCGAATCCCCACTGTCGTGTCCAACGGCGTTTTGCCTTCGGCTTCGTTCGGAGCCACCATAAAATGTTTCGAATAACCGGCGGCTGGCAGGAAATTATTTGTGTCGTGAAAATTGTGAATCGCCACAGATAATTGTTTCAGATTGTTGACACACTGCGAACGCCTTGCCGCCTCACGCGCCGCCTGAACTGCGGGTAAAAGTAACGCAATCAAAACGCCAATAATCGCAATAACAACAAGCAACTCCACAAGGGTAAAACCTTCTTTTTCTTTCAAAATACTTTTGTTTTTCATGGGACAATCTCCTTAAAAATGGATAAATGAACGAAAATAAACGAAAATGAAACAATAAAAATGGTAACAGAAGTCATTCGGGGTTCCTCACCCGAAACCGAAGTGTCAACAAAAAAGGCTGCATTTTAGCCGTTTTTGATACTCCGGTTCGGAGCGGTACGCTTCACGGCAAGGGCTTGGATTCGGAGCCGGCAATACTTCCGGCTGCGCCCCAAACACCGTAAACGGATTTACCGGAATGGGTTGGCATTGTGATTTGAGACAAATCACCGCAATCAATTGTTTCAGAAATGAAACGAACGGAACCGTCAAGAAGACCGCCGACAACACCGCCGCTATGATTGCTGCTTGCGGAAATCATGCTGATATCTTCAAGAGCAAAAGCATAAGGAGCCGTGTCACGAAAAGCACAGGAAGGCGAATTGGGCGGCAAAATCGTATGAAAACAGGAATAACCGTTTTGAGCCGAAGCCCAACGAACTCCTTTTCTGCCGCGTCCCACATCAACACCGCCATGTTGTTTGAGATCACCGTCGTTGCCTTTCAAATTCAAACAGTCCTGAGGAGTAAAGGTAGATGCTTCGGCTTTGGAGAGTGAAGCGACGGCGATTTTGTATTTGTCTTCGCTATCCTGATTTCTTGCAGCGAGTGATTCGGAAAGAATAATTGTGTTGGAAGTTCCATCGGTAACTTCTCCCATATCCATGACTTTTTGGTCATACCGAACCAACACACCATGCGGTGCAAATTCGATTCGGGTTCCTTCGCCATAAGTTGGAGAAGTGGTGGCAACACACCAACTGTCCCATCGGGAAAGAGTATCGCCCAAGCAACCATGATAACTTGTTCGGGTCAAATTACCGGTAAATAACTTGGCGTAAAGATCGGATGGGCAACGAAAATTGGTGATTTCAAAATTCTGAAAAGTTGCTCCATCTGGGCTGTCGGCATTGGTTGTTCCCGAAGTATTGGCTTTTTCCTGACATTTGGAATGGATCGAGTCATAAACTGCCTGTTGTTCGATAAACGGCAGAATGAGTGTCAGAAAGTTATAAAAATGGGTGTTGCCGAGATTTTGAGTCGGGGCATCCTTTTGTTTGTAACTTCGCCAGATCGGGTCGTAACTCCCGGCGGGAAAACGTTTGTACGTATCGTGGAAATTTTGAAACGCCAACGAAAGTTGCTTAACGTTATTCGTACACTGAGAACGTCTTGCGGCTTCGCGGGCGGCTTGGACGGCTGGCAAAAGAAGTGCGAT
>JAISQH010000517.1 GCA_031274385.1 Planctomycetaceae bacterium
TCATGGAAAAAGCCGGTTTGCAACGTCCTTCTATCAAAAAGTGGGATCAATCAGGAAGTACCGTTCCTGATATGCCAGCCATTGTTGTTTCGGAAACGCCGGATCCGAAAACAAAACAAGAAAAGAAAAACTTTTTCAGTCAACTCAAATTCGATTAAAAACGTCACTAAAAACTTGTTTTTCGTTTTCGTGTATTTTGTCGTCAAAAAATTGGCGGTTACCATTTTAAGAATACAAAATACACGAAAAAACGAAAACGCAAAATTTTGTCACAAAAAACGTTATGACTGCTTTTGCGGTATCCATCTATTTTCATTTGCGCGCAAAGACGCAAAGAATCAAAAAGAACCAAACGAACATTTTCTGGGGATTTCTAAAAATACAATTTTAACCACGAAAGACACGAAAGGATAATATTGTAATTCCATGATATAAAAAGAGTTAAATCTCAATTCTCTTTCTATTTTTCGAGAAATTTCAAGTTTTTAGTGGTGGAATATTCATTTTTAGAAGTCATCTAAAACGAAAAATCGCTGCAATTAAATTGATAACGGATACGATAAAGATAATTCATTTGATTCTTTGCGTCTTTGCGCGCAAAATTGAAAAAACAAAATAGACAGTTACCTTTTGCGGTCATTACGTTTTTGTACGCAACCTGTTTTGTTCAAAAAGTCTTCTTTGATTATTCCGTTTGAGGTGTGGAATTGGAATTTTCAGTTGACGATGGCTTTCCTGCGGAGAGAACAACCTGACTCGGTCTGACAACACGTTCAAACAACCGGAAACCGGTTTGTATTTCTTCAATCACCGTGTTTGCAGGATGTTCTTCGTTGGGAATTTGCGCAACAGAAGCATGAAAGTTCGGATCAAACATCTGATACTTCGCCTCAATTTTTTCACAGTGAAATCGGATTAGCACATCAAGGAATTGTTGATGCACTAACCGAACGCCTTCGATAAGCGATTCGAGATGTTGCGTTTTATCGACCGCTTCCAAGGTACGACCGATGTTGTCCCAAACGGGCAACAATTCCCGTAACAAATCGATATTGGCGTATTTCCGTTCTTCGGCGGCTTGCCGATTGGTTCGCGCACGAAAATTTTCCAAATCAGCCAAAGCACGAAGTGACCGGTTCTTGGCTTCGTCAAGATCAATACGAAGTTGCTCCAACTCAGAGAGCGGTTCATTTTCGTACTGATTTCCATCCGGTACTGTTTCCGGGTCGCTGACTAAATCAATATGTTCTTCTGTCATAGTTATTCTTTATCCTTTTTTTCGTCGTTTTCTTTTTTTTCGTTGAAAAATTCTGAAACAAAATCACCAAGTTTGCTGAAAAAATTCTTGCGTTCCGGCAAAATATGTTCGCCTTCCAGGTCTGCAAGTTTACGGAGCAATTCTTTATGTTCCGGTTTTAGTTTTCGTGGAACTTCAATATAAACCTGAATCAGCAGGTCTCCGGCAATATTCCGGCGCGGCACAGGCATTCCACGTCCGCGTAACGTAATAACATCGTTATTTTGCGTACCGGGCGGAATCGCCATTTTTTCAGGTCCATCCAATGTCGGAACTTCGATTTCCGCACCCAAAGCCGCTTGAGCATACCCGATGGGAACCCGGCAAATCAAATGTTGTCCGTCACGCTGGAACAACGGATGCTGCTTAACTGTCACAAAAACATAACAGTCACCCGGCGGTCCGCCTTCGGGACTTTTTTCGCCTTCACCCTGTAACCGTAACCGCGTTCCCGTATCCACTCCGGCAGGAATTTTGATTTCCCGTTCAACGGTTTGCGGAATCAAACCGCTGCCGCGACAATCAGAACACGGATCGGTAATAATCGAACCGGCACCGCGACATCGGGGACACGTTGTTTGAATGGAAAAAAAACCGGTCGATTGGACAATACGTCCTTGTCCGCCGCAATAAGGACAACGTTCCGGCGCTTTACCCGGCTTGGAACCGCTGCCGTTACAGGTTGAACAGGTTTCATGCCGGCGAAAAGTAATTCTTTTTGTAACACCGCGTGCCGCCTCGTGCAGGTCAATGGTTAAATTGCAACGAATATCATTACCGGGAGCAGCCTGACGTCCTCGTCCGCCGCGACCGCCGCCGAAAAATTGTCCGAGAATGGAATCGCCGAACAAATCACCAAACGCGCCGAAAATATCATTAACGTCACGGAATTGCGAGCCGCCGCCGTTGGCGTCAAGACCGGCATGACCATATTGATCGTAAATGGCTCGCTTTTCGTCGTTACTGAGAACTTCATAAGCAGCGGCGCAAAGTTTAAATTGTTCGACCGCCTCAGCGTCGCCCGGATTACGATCCGGGTGGTATTTCATCGCCAGTTTGCGGTAGGCACTCGCAATACTGTCTTTGCTTGCGCCCCGCGCAACACCAAGAACTTCGTAGTAATCAGGCTTAGACATGAAACGTTAATTAAATTTGTCGCAAAATTGGGTATTGGCTCAAATCAACATCAGTTGTCCGTTTAAATGTACAACTAATATTGTTTCAATAACGGAAAAAATAAATGAACAAGTTAACGAACAATTATAATCAATAATCAAACAAATCAAACACATTATATGATCATTTCAATCAAGGAATTTCATTCTATCCGATAATTCCGTAATCTTTCAAATCGGGCAGGATTTTTTCTTTTAACTCGTCGTGATATTGTTTCAGTTTGGCAAGTTCGTTCTCACCGAGATTGGCGTCTTGCAATGCCTGCCGTATCTGCCACCACCCCGCATCGTATGTCTCAATCTTAAATTTCGGTGTCCGTAAATCATTCAAGTGAGCAAAGTAAAAACGGTAAACTTTTTTTGCCTGATTCCAAACATACTTGGCTTCAGGTGACAATTTTTGTTTTGATAACCAAATCGCAACGAATGTATCTTCTGCCGAAAACAACGTCGCC
>JAISQH010000542.1 GCA_031274385.1 Planctomycetaceae bacterium
CTTCAAGGTCTTTAACCGCGTCACGAAGAACATCAAGCAAACTGAGGAGTTTGCCGACATTTTTTTCATCCGGTTTGATTTCACCGCTTCGCAGCGCGTCAAGGAGCGTTTCCATTGTGTGGCTAAGATGTTCCAGATGAACAAGTCCCATGAAGCCGCAGTTGCCTTTGAAACTGTGAATATAACGAAAAGAATCTTTGAGCGGTTCGGTTGAATCAATGTTTTCATCCAGAACAAGCAACAAGGCTTGTTCGGCGGCATCCAGTTGTTCTGTGGCTTCGGCAACGAAACCGTGCCGCATTTCCGGTGAAAGTTGCAATGCCGCCAGTTCCGGCTCTGGGTCTGATTCTGTTTTCGGTTCGGCGGGTTCAGGAATCTCCGCAGGCGGCGGAGCCGGTTCGGTTGAGGCATGAAAATCCAATTCGGTTGCGGGAATCGGTTCGTGGACAGGTTCGTTTGCCAACACTTCGAACGAGAGTTCCTGATTAGCGGCGGGCGGAGCGGTTTGAACGACGCGGGAACCGAGTTCGTTATCATCAACAGGTTCTCCGGCAACATGCTTTTTGAGAACCGCAATAATTGCCTGAGCCGGTTCGGTAAAACCTTCGTCGTTCCCGCTTTCCTCAATATGTACCAACATTTCGCGGAACAAATCAAGAGCCTTGCAGAGTGTTGCCGTGATTTGGACAGTCAGGCTTGATTTGCCGTTACGAATCTTGTCCAAAAGCGTTTCGGCTTCGTGAGTGACAGAGGTAACGGTTGTTAGTGAGAGAAAGCCGGCACTGCCTTTCATGGAGTGAAAGAGCCGGAAAACGGAGTTAATCAACTCCGAATCGACTGTTCCGGCGTCAGTGGCTCCGTTATTGATTTCGATCAACGTCGGTTCGATCTCGTCAATGTATTCACGGGCTTCCTGAACAAATTCCAAAATCAACGACATATCGTTCATCTCAATATCTCCCAACAGTACAAGGTTATTTTCACCAACAACAGAGCCGTTTTTTCAAGAAAAATCAACAGAGTAACTTATGTCATTATACAATAAAGAAACCGATGCGGGAATCGGGGGAAAATGTTTGGGTTGTTTCCTGAGATATTTTTTTTCGATCATTCGGAATATTCCGGTTATACGAAAAAGGCTTGTTTGGTCTGTCACGGACATTTAGCGTTTTGTGGTCAACTAACGAAGTGGGGAGTGGAGAGTGACGCAAGCGGTATTCACTATCAAACGGTTTGAATAACGCTTGCGTCCCCCACTCTCCACTATCAACTATCAACTATGTTGGGTGGTTCACTTTTTTCGTAGTTGTTCGAGCAATCCCGGTATTTTGTCTTGTAATTTGTTCATGCCGCGTTGAATGAGTTGATCTGTTTGTTGTGTTTGTTCCGGTTGCCGGGTTTGGAGCAAAGACTGAATGGACGGCGATTTCAGAAAATGATCAAGGCGTTGCTGGTCTTTTGGTGACAGTTTGGAAAGTTGCGATTGAACCAACTGATCAATCGGAATATCGGAAAGTTGCGCGATTTGTTGTTCCCATTGAGTCCGCGATGTATTGATTTCGTTCATAATCGGGTCTAGTTTCTCTTGTAATATTGTGTTTAATGTTCCTGCTCCCTGATTGGCTTCTTCAAGAACAAGCCGTTCCGCTTCCTGACACAATAAACCCCATTCCTGTTGAACCAACAACTCGATTCGGGGACGGATCAGATCGGCAATATTGCTCTTGAAAACATAAACCGGTTCGGATCGTGTTCCGCTTACAAGAACGGTTGCCGTAAGATCGTTACATGAATCCAGTAACTGTTGCAAAATCCGTAGCCATTCCGTATTGTGCTGTTTAGGCGGCAGCGCAACAGAAAGCCGGACGCCGGATTGGACGAGTTGAATTTCACCTGAAAGTTTTTCGCCTTGCAAAAGCAGGACACCGTCCAGCCGTGACATTCCCGGCGAAACATGAATTGCCCATTTTTCAGGATTCCCTAAAATTCGTTCCGACAATTGGTACATTGGACAACAGACAATCATTTGATCTTCATTATTTTCTCCGATCCGATCCGCTTGAAGCGTTACATAAATATTGGGAACAAGATTCGGATTGACAACCGCCGGGAGTTGTTCTGCTGCAACCGCGTCCTGATCCGGCAAAATAGGCGACATCGGAATTCCCGAACCGGAAAAACAAAATTGAGCCACCATCGGCGAAGGAGCAAGCGTTATTGGTTGCGCTATATTTTTGACTGTTCCGTTAAAATAGACGGGAACTGTACCGAAAAGAACCTGACCGGTCAGATTTACTGTTTCGATAAGAAGTTCCGAGCGGGCATCCAAAACGCTCAAATGAATATTTTCACCGCGAAACCGTTTCGGAAAAGTAAAACCGAAATGACCGTTCGTCGAAACCGGCTGATCCGCCGCGTCAGCCGGAACCAATAACGATCGCGCCCAATCACCCCACGCCAACGTTTTTTCCCATTGTTCTTTAATTTCCGTACCGATTAGAGATTCGGAAAGTTGTTCGGTGTTGATTTTCGGAACTTGCAGACTTTTGATTTTGTCACGATCACGCTGGACTGCACTGACAAGCGATTGATAATCCCCTTGCGCCGACGATTTTAATTTCGTGACTTTTTCCAATAATTGCTGGATACCGAGATCGGCTTCTTCTAATTCCTTGAGAAGTTCGCTGACCCATTGGAGTTGATTTTCCGTTTTCTTGGCATTTTCGGACAATTTCCGAACGTTTTGGAACCGTTGTTTAATGAGAGCGGCGGCGGCTTCAAATTGTTCAACTTCGTTGGGCCAACGTTGTTTCAGATCGGCAAGCAATTGAGAGGTTTCTAATTGTTTCAACAAATTTTTAGCCGCTGTTTCCGGTTCTTCGGTTAAAAATGTTGACCAGTCAAAATCACCGATTGATTTCAATTCTTTCGGAATTTGATCTTTGAACTTGCTCCAAAGCCGATCAGGAATCAATTCCTGTCCGTCGGTTCCATCAATAACAATCTGAATCCCTTCCACATTCATTTCCGTGAACCGAAAATACCGATACAAAAAATCGTCGTAACTTCCCTGAACGGAAATTTTTTCTGCACGAAATAATTCCCGATTTGAAGACTTCGGGTCGGCAAGACGAACATTGCCAATAAAAATACTGCCGTTTTGTAAATCAGTTCGAACGGAACCGATTTCGGCAGTTGTTCCGGTTTGACGTTGTATGTTGGAGCGGAGTTGCCAACGGATCAGTTGATTTTGTCCCAGCCAGGCAATCACGAAAATCAAAGCAAGAATCACCAATCGCGGAACAATTCGAGACCAGCGAATAATCATATTTGTATTGAAAAAATGTTTGAATGATATTTTCATGGCGGCACAATCACCGCCTCACCACAAAATTATACAGGAAAATTGAAATTAAAACAATCCCAAAATATCAAAATATCCCTGAATTTTAGTGCGCGCAAAGACGCAAAGAAATTCAAAGTATCTGGTCTATTTAATAGATCGATATTTTCGTAGGGGCAACCCTTGCGGTTGCCCAGTGCCATCATACGCATTGAAATAATTTGTATCAAAATCAATATTAATACAGGGCAACCGCAAGGGTTGCCCCTACAATAAACACATTAAAATGTAACTGTCTATTTTGTTTTTCAAGTATGCGAGTAACGATACAAAAACAATTCCGTAAAA
>JAISQH010000543.1 GCA_031274385.1 Planctomycetaceae bacterium
GTTGGTAATTCTTTAACAAGGCGTTCGATTAAATCTTCGTTTGTCATTCCTTCGGCTTGAGCCTGAAAATTGGTACTGATTCGGTGGCGCAGTACCGGAACCGCGCAAGCCCGAATATCGTCAATCGCCACCGAAAATCGCCCGTCCATTGCCGCCAATGCCTTACCGCCATGAATCAGGTATTGACCGGCTCTTGGTCCGGCTCCCCAATCAACAAGTTCTTTTACAAATTTCGGTGCCGATTCGTCACGCGGTCTTGTTGCCCGAACAAGCCGGGCAACATATTGAATAATATATTGACTGACCGCAACACTGCCAACCAACTTTTGAAGATTGACAATCACTTTACCGCTCAAAATTTTACGAATTTCTGTTTTTTCACCGCGAGTTGTGGAGGCTAAGATTTTTTCTTCTTCGCTAAGCGACGGATAATCAATTTTAATATTGAACATAAACCGGTCAAGTTGGGCTTCCGGTAACGGATAAGTTCCTTCCTGTTCAATGGGGTTTTGTGTTGCGATGGTGAAAAAAGGATCGGGCAATTGATAAGTGGTTTGCCCGACGGTGACTTCGCGTTCCTGCATTGCCTGAAGAAGAGCGGCTTGAGTTTTCGGCGGTGTACGGTTAATCTCGTCTGCCAGTAAAATGTTCGTGAAAACCGGACCCTCCACGAAACGAAAATTCCGGCGTCCGTTTTCGTCTTCATCGAGAACCGTTGTTCCGGTAATATCCGAAGGCATTAAATCCGGCGTGAACTGAATTCGTTTGAATTCAATATCAAGAATTTGCGAGATGGTACTGACCATCAATGTTTTTGCCAAACCGGGAACGCCTTCCAAAAGGCAATGTCCGCGAGTGAAGATGGCGGCAAGAATTTGCCGGATCACCGGAGTTTGACCGATGATGATTTTACCGAGTTCATCCTGCATCAAACGGCAATGCTGTCCAAATTCCTGCAACACATCACCAAGATTGCGCGTTTTGGACGGAACAGCGGGCGGACTGGAAACTTGCGGCGTCGGTCGTTTTTCGGTCATTGGAAAATAAAAAAAATTATTGTTATAAAAAATCAAAAAACAAAAAGTATCAAAGTGCGGAAACGTTCAGTTCGTCATGTGTTAATAACGTTACATAAAATTCTACTATATTGATTTTAGTCGCGCTAGCGACGGCATGATGCATAACCGGCGGTGTAGCGCAGCGCAACCGCCGGATCGCGTCCCCCACGACAAAGTCGCGCAGCGACGATATTATCGAGCCCAATCTCTTTCGTCAAATTCCATGCCCATCTTTCTGATCAATTCCATAAACTCATCTTTGAATGTTATTTTTTTATGGTGTTCCCGTTGATTTTTAATGTAGTTGACAATAACGTCTTTGTTGCCTACATCAGATGTTAATGCCGCATATCCTACGCTCCACGCTGTAAACTTCTCAAATCCGGCAGTATGTTTTAACATTTTACTTGATTCGGCTTTTACTTCTTGCACGAATTTTGCTAAGGCAATTGATGGATGGATTGAAACAAAAAAATGGACATGGTTTTCCGTACCGTTGATACGATAAAGTACGCATTTTTTATTTTTGATAATACCCCAAATATAACGATATAAATCGTCTGAATGTTCAAGAGAAAGAACAGGTTGACTTGCTTTTGTTCTGATAACAACGTGGTAAAGTAATTGTACGTAACTCATCTTTTGATAATGTCGTCGCTGTGCGACTTTGGTTGTTGGAGGCGATTGACCGGCGGTTGCGCTGCGCTACACCGTCGGTTATGCATCATCTCGTCGCTAGCGCGACTATTAAAAAACAATAAAGTAAGTTTATTGACACATGATTACTTAGTTCGGAAATTTCCTACTGTTCATTTGGTGGAGTTTCAATTAGGTAAGGTAGGCAGCCTTATCTAATTGAAACTCCATAACGGAACCATTCTTTTACGAGGTCAATGTTGGTCATATAATAATATCCCTTCTCTTGCAATTTTTCGTTCAAGTGACGGTAATTTGCTTCTATCGTCAAAGCGGTTTTTATAATTTGCAAAAACATCTATCGGCATCATGGTCTCAAAATCAAGCAAACGATGATAGACTGTTCCGGTTGCTTCCATTGGTTTCAGTGCCGAATCATCTTTCAGCACAACATAAAAATCGTAATCGCTGTCCGCTGTCGGTGTACCGTAAGCGTAAGAACCGAACAAATAGATCTGTTCGCAATCAATACAACCTACAATAGCATCTTTAATTTTTAATATTTCTTCGTTAACAGGCATTGGTTCACCTTTTTCAATTTGTTCTTATTGTTCTTATTGTTCTTAATCTATTTTTGAACTTAATCAACTACTTTCCAAAAAGGTTAATGGTATCATTTCTATTTGTTTTATTTTTTCGAAGATTTTTTCCGAGTGGGTTTATTGTTACTTTGTTTTGGTTTTTTAGTGGTTTCGTTTTTTATGATTTTGTATTTATTTTTTCCGATGAAAATGATCAAAGCGGATTTCAAATTGGGGCGATCTTTTAATCTGTCCGAATTGAGATATTGGTTCAATTTTTCTAATCCTTCCTCACGTTTTTGTGCAATTTCTTTTGGGCTTGCGTTTGTCTTGCAATATTTGAGTTCCAAAATCCATTCGTATTGATATTCGGGAATACGGGGATTGCTTTGTAAAAAAAGATCAATACGCCCCGGAACTGCTTCATATTCACTCATCGGCGTATAAATTCTGCTCATCCGCAAATAAACCATTAACACCAATTTAATATACTTCTCGTCAAAATTTTGCAGGTCGTGATCAGATAACTTACTCAGAATATTTTCCGAAACATATTTAATAAAACTTTCAATTTCGCCTTCTTTAAACATGGCTGAAATAACATTCAGCAAGTCGCTTGTATCAAAATCCGGCAACTCACTATACATCAACTCCTGAATATATTCCCAATAGACTGTTTGAATTGAATAGTTCGGAACAACCAGACGAACCATTTCACCGCAAGATTCCTTGATCGTAAGAAGCCCCATGTAAAACAATAACGAAACAAAATAACGTTTATTATTCAATTGATCAATCGAAAACTTTGGCAATATTTGCGCAACAATACTTCCTTCTTTGGCAATTTTAATCAAAATGTCACGGTTATGTCCATTTTCCGTAAGACGTTTGATGCGGTTGTAATCCGTATTCACATTAGGATCAACCACACTGGCAGGTAATTTACCCGCGTCCAGCAGCTCTTTAAAGAAGTAAAGTATCATTGACGGATTGTAAACTTTATTTTTGCCGTCTTTATGAAACAAGTAACCATTGTAATAATAATCCATATTGATCGTGATCAAATTGGCATCAATACCCGTCTTATTCATCAATTCTTCAACTTCCTGATGCGTAAAGCCCATCATCTCGTTGTACTTTAATTTGAGCGAGAGATTATCGGCAATATTATAACCGCTGGTGAGATCGTCAAGCATAACCGGTGAAACACCTGTTATAAAAGTACGGTCAACAGTTGATGATTTTGTTGCTGCTTTCAACTTCTCATAAAAATCGCGTACAAGACCGTTGGCGGTTACGACTTGCTTGTAAAAATCTTTGCCGAATAAGTTACCCATCGCGATAAGATCATTGGCAAAATGATCATACTCGTCAATGATTACAAAAATTTTTAGCCCCGCTTTTTTAGCAACACTAAAAGCCATTTCCAACGTTCCGATGTTCGGTGGTGTTGAGTCAATTTGCTCAATAAACTTTTCCGCATCAGGAAAAATTTTGGTGTGCTGTTGCAGAAAATCGCGAACCGTGTTACAAACATTACTGGCAAAAGAAAATCGAAACTCCTCTTCGTTGGAAGTGTCAAGCCCCGAAAAATCAAACGCCATAACAACATAACTATTTTTTTTAGCAGTCGGATGTTGACCGATATACAAATCGCCGAATAATTGTTCAAATTGATCCGCATAATTGATATCGTAATAATACAAAAGCGTCATGAAAAACAAACTCTTGCCGAATTTTCGCGGACGAATAAAAAACTGGTTTGGGTTCACTTCATTTTCAAGCATTTCAATAAACCGCGTCTTGTCCACGTAAGCGTAATTCTCCAAACGTATCCTGCGAAAATCAGAATTACCGTAAGGTAACTTGTAATTTTTTTTTGTACTCATAATAAAATTGAGGGGGGGATAATTTAATTGTGGATCATTTAATTTTTTATTACTAAAATTATTTTTTTAAGGATAATCTCGTTAATCTGAGGATAAAATCAATGTATCTGTCTATTTTAATAGATCGATATTTTCGTAGGGGCAACCCTTGCGGTTGCCCTGTACCATCATACACATTGAAATAATTTGTATCTAAATCAATATTAATACAGGGCAACCGCAAGGGTTGCCCCTACAATAAACACATTAAAATGTAACTGTCTATTTTGTTTTTCAAGTATGCGAGTAACGATACAAAAACAATTCCGTAAAA
>JAISQH010000560.1 GCA_031274385.1 Planctomycetaceae bacterium
GGAACGCTTCCTGTTTTGCGAAACGACATTCCCAGACGCTTGACGAACACTTCGATGTTGGATTTACTGCGACGAATACCGGTCAGTTGAAAAATTCGTTCTCCTGCTTCTTTGATGGAATCTGGCGGACGATCCTGAAACGATTGTTCAATGGTTTGTCGATGGTCGTCAAGTTGGCTTTTCGGCTGATAAGGCTGATGATTTTTCAGTGCCTCAAGTCCGCCTTGCTGATAAAGGTGTAAATGATGACGAATCGTATTGGGACTCCGCCCCGTAATCTCGTGAATTTGTTGTGTCGAAAAACCCTTCACTCGCAGCAAAACCGTTTCGCAACGCTTCATCACAATCGGATCGGGATGATAAAAGCGTTCCTTGTTGATGGCTGCTAACTCTTGTTCTGAAATTTCAAAACGGATCATTTGACTCCTCCGTGAAAAAATAATAAAATCCTTGCCCAAATAATTATACAAAATATTAACAAAATATAAAATACTAATTTATGGCAAGTTAGAGTATAAAAGGAAAAACACAAGAGAGAAAACGTAAAAGAATGTTTCTACAAGTATAACAGGATGTGGCGAAAATCTCCGTTTGATTCTCCGCGCCTTTGCGCACAAATGAAACAAAATCGCCCCCATTTCGTTTGTCTTGTTTTTAAGACGTGTTTCGTTGCCTCACATGGAACGCTTTCCATTGCAACATGGGTTGGTCTCGTATGCGAGCCTGTAGTTCTGCGTCGTCCGTTAATAATTCCGCAACAATTTCGCCCTTGTCCAGCAATCGGTCAAGAAATTCGCGTTCTTGTTTTGTGAGCGGAAAGAGTGAGGCGAGAATTTGACGGCACTGATTGATCAGTTGGTTTCCCAAGTGAATCGGATTCATTGCCGTGTTACGGATAATTGGAAAAAGCTGCTCCCGAAACTCGGATTCGTCAAACGTTAAATGTTCCCACCCAACCGTTCGCCAATCGATTCGGTTCATTCCTCCGTAAACAACAAAAGCAAGACGCAGTTTTTCTCGATCAATAAAGTGTTCTTTCATGATTTGAGAACAATCAAACAAATCCCGCACTTGATGGCGAGCCAGAAGAGCGGCTAATTTTCCGGCGGTCAGTTCGTGAATATCCAATAACGGAATATTTTTCGCCTGATATTGCCCCAATAAGTGTGAATCACGTTTTTGTACCTCCCACAGAGGTAACCGGAACATGTAATTCAAATCAACTTCGATATTGCCATTTTGTCCGGTAAAACTCTGATATTTCAAACGCCATTTTCCTCCGGCATGTTCTTCAGGAAATCGTTTGACAACAAACCCTTCCCTTGAGAAAACGGCGTTGAACGCTTGATCCATTTTGGTACGATCCTCCAACATCTTGTTACGATCAATCATGCCGATATAATTCAAATCAATATCAACCGAAAGACGAGGAATATCCAACAAAAACAAATTGATTGCGGTTCCGCCTTTGAGAACCAGTTTACTTTTCAAATAAGGATGGACATTAGAATCCGTTCAAAAGAGTTAACAAATGAAGAGCCTTTTCAACCATGATTCCTTGAAAGCCTGTCGATTCAACAATAGATTCTACTTCCGGGCGTGAAAAAATCATTGCGGCTCCTCCCATGTTTGTTCGAGAATTTCATCTGGAACAAGCAGATTCCATTGTTTGACCAACCGACAACCCATTCGTTTTTTTCGTTCGATATAATGGGCTTGCTGTGGAATATGCTTTTGTAATCGTTTTAAAAAACTCTTGTCCACCATCAATGGCTCTTGATGTTGTTCCAGAAAGAACCCCACTTTGGCGGTTGTGGTTGCATTATCCAGTAAGCGTAGATATTTTTCGACTTGTTCCAAATCAAAAAATTCAACTGATTCAAGTGACTTCCATATTTCCTCCCAACTGCCGGAAAGGTTCGGTCGGTCGAGAATATCAACAAAAGTTCTTTCGAGAGAGGTCACCCGAATGTCACTATGCCCCCGATGGTGCAATTCCACGCCAAACATAAAATAGCGTTTTGTAAAAAGCGGAGCGGGAGGTGAAACGCGATAGATTTCAAAATCATTATAGGAAAGCCGGAGTGACGGATGGACAGAAACAAAATAATGTTTTTTGTAAAGCGAATACGCCCTTCCGTGAAACTCCAACGCGGTATGATAAGCCAATACCGCATCCGAACACATTTTCGCAGCAACAATAAAGGGGTCTGGAAAAAAAGTTTCCGGCTGTATTCCGTGAGGAACAACCGCATACAACCCTCGTCGAATCAAGGTAATCTTTCCCCGTTGACGGTAATAAGTGAGCAATGCGCTACGGGTATTGGTGTTTCCTGATTTATTTGCCACAAGAAAACGGTCAGCATCCTCAACCGTGAAAACTTCGTTCGCGGCAAGAAAATCGCTAAATCGGAGTGATGGTCTTCGTTGACATTTCTTCAACATAACAGTAGTAATTCTGATATCTTTTCAAAAAATTGTCAACCGTTCCGACGGAAAAAATTTTTCGTTCAAGATCATTCCGTTTCCCAACAATCCGTGTTGCCGTGCTTTATTCTTTTTGGTGTTTTCTGTCGTGGGCGGGAGAATAAACAAAACAAGGCGGTGAAAAATTTCAAACCCGGAAAATCATTTTCTGTTTTTACCGTTGCTATTTTGTTTGTGGTGCCGAGAGATAAATGAACCCCGTATCGGGCGAGCCGATACGGGGGAACATTGAACCGATTAGACCATTTCTTTCAGAGCTTTCAATGGTCTTACGCGCACTTTGAGATGAGCCGGTTTGGCGGGTTTATTGATAAACTCGCCGGGTCGAAGCGGATTTGGTACATTCTTTTTCGCAGGTTGTGCCTTGACCTGTTTTTTGTCAATTTTAAGCAGCCCCGGCAAAATAAATGATCCGGCACCCTTCTTACCGAGACTTTTCTTAATTTCTTCGGTTAGTGCGTCAATAACAGAGGCGACATCTTTTTTTGCCAACTCTGTTGCTTCGGCGATGTTGGTGATCATTTGATTTTTCGTGAGCGGTTTTTTGACTTCACTGGTTTTCGATTCGGCTTTAGCCATTTGAGTTTCCTCCATGAGTGGTGAGATGTGACAAACAAAACTGCGACTATTCTAATGGATACAAAACAATTGGCAAGGTCTCTCCCGCATTTTTCTTGATTTTTATCATATTTTTTTTTAACGCAACACGGGGATTCTCGACATGAACCGGTTATTTGTGGTAAAATGTCCGCCAATGATTCATTTCCCAGCCTTAATTTTATGAATAGATCCCCTATTTCTCAACGCCGATTGGCGAAAAAATATTTAACGGCATTAAAAGAACTTTTTCCTGATGCCGGTTGTTCGCTTCGGTTTTGTTCACCGCTCGAACTTCTTGTTGCGACAATCTTGTCGGCGCAATGTACGGATGTGCAGGTTAATAAGGTGACGCCGAAATTGTTTGAAAAATACCGTTCGGCGAAGGATTTTGCTGTTGCGCCGCTTCAAGACCTTGAAGAAGCGATTCGAACCACCGGTTTTTATCATAACAAGGCGAAGAACATTCAGGGAGCGTGTCGGGAGATACTTGAACGATTTAACGGTCAAGTTCCTGATTCGATGGATTCGTTGACGTCGTTACCGGGAGTTGGTCGCAAGACGGCGAATGTTGTTCTTGGCAACGGATTTGGTCGGAATGACGGATTTGTTGTGGATACACATGTTTTCCGTTTGTCGCATCGGATGGGTTTAGCGGTTGGGACAACACCGGAAAAGGTAGAACAGGAACTGATGTTGATTTTTCCGCAGGATGATTGGGCGTTTCTGAGCCATGCGCTGATTCTGCACGGTCGTGCCGACTGCAAAGCGCGCAAACCGAATTGCAAACAATGTCCGCTCAAAGATTTTTGTCCGAAAATCAATGTTGATCTTCTTTGACGGTCAAATGTTACAATCGCGGACTTCTTCACCATATTCACCGTGAAGATCATGAACCAACATGAGACGAAGTTCTTTGTGGTGAAAAAAATTCACGAATTATTACGGAAAATTTAATGACGGATATGATTTGGAACACAATTTACAATTGTGACTGTATTGAAGGGATGCGGCGATTGCCGTCTGGTTCGGTTGATCTTGTTTTTGCCGATCCGCCCTTCAATATCGGTTACGATTACGATGTTTATCGTGACAAACTCACAGACGAGGACTATTGGAATTGGTCGAAACGTTGGATGGCTGAGGTGAATCGTATTTTGAAACCGGACGGTACATTTTGGCTTGCGATTGGCGATGAACACGCGGCAGAACTTAAAGTTGCCGCAACACGAGAGATTGGTTTTATTTGCCGAAGTTGGGTGATTTGGTACTACACGTTTGGTGTTAATTGCAAACATAAATTCACCCGGTCTCACGCTCATTTGTTTCACTTTGTCAAAAATGCCGATCAATTTACGTTCAACGAGGAAGCCATTCGCATACCGAGTGCCAGGCAACTCGTTTATAATGACAAGCGGGCGAATCCGAAAGGGCGATTACCGGATGACACATGGATTCTCAGACCTCAGGAACTGGAACAGGAGTTCGGAGCAGATAAAGACACTTGGTTTGTCTCACGTGTTTGTGGTACGTTTAAGGAACGAACAGGTTGGCATGGTTGTCAAATGCCGGAAGCGATTCTCGAACGAATTATTACGGTGTCCAGTTCTTCAAACGAAAAGATTCTCGATCCGTTTCTCGGTAGCGGGACAACTGTTGTAGTTGCAAAAAAACTGGGTCGTCAGTTTCTCGGTTTTGAATTGTCGAAAGAATATTGGGAACAATGCCAAAAACGTCTTGATTTTGCAACTAAAAATGTTCCGAAAACGGCGAAAACAAAAAAATCGACATCAGAATTTCCCAATCTTTTTGAGTAGTTTGCTGATTTGATTGTTTACCGATCTGTTGTTTGCCGTCTGCCTGACAGTTACATTTATTATTTCGGTGGAAGATAACGTCGTATGTCGTCACCGCGCGGAGTTTCGTTCCAGCCGCGACCGTTTTCGTCAACGCCGTTGGTTCCAACACTGTAAATCAAACAGCCTCTCTTATCGTTATCCAAAACGTATCGAAACGGCTGCTTCGAAAACGGATCCACCGGAATCCCGTCGATAAAATCGTTGCGTAATTGTTTCAATGATTCAGGATACATTTTATCGTTGTGTTCTCGGCGATAGAGTTCAAGAGCAAAAATCAAACGGGTGAATGCAATATTGGTTTCCAGACGCTGAATCGAATCAAACAATGACTCATTATTCAAACACAGTGCTACCATTATGTTTGGTATCGCCTTCAATATGCCTGACCAGAGAACTAATTTCAAAAACCGATGCTTTCTATTGGACGGGAATTTTGTTGTTGCGATAATTTCAAATCCTTTTTCGTCAATTTCATCGAAAGATTGATTGATGTCTTTCATGGAATCTTCCCAGCGAGAGATTCGGAACATCTGTCGCTCGATAAATCGGTTAAAATCGTTAGATTTTGTTTTTGGAAATGTGTGGATAAAATCATCGGCAGCCCATGTTCCGCTGGATAATTTACGTATCATATCAAGATAGATAAACCGACTCCCAAGAAAAGCAAATTTAATTTCTGTTTCTGTTAAATGCCTTAGAAATGGGGTCATTTCGAGAATTTTTTGCCGGACATCGCTATTGTTCAAGTTTCCATAAAACAGTACCGATTCAGCAGATTGAGCCGCGCCACGAAGTAAAGCACGGTTCACAAGTAACAACGTCGTATTCCATATCATCGGGCGTCGCATTTCGACAAGACGGAATTGGAGCATGACATCATCCCATGCAGCCGCTACCTCTCCTATTGCCAGTCGATAACGAATTCGAATTCCCAGCTCGCCTGATAATGCTCGTACAATTTTTTCCAAAAAAACAGATTGGGATAAAATATCGTCACACCTCGGCGGAGTGTAAAAAACCGGTTTATGAATCGCTTCAACAAAGAGCTCAAATGGTTTTTCGTTTTGCTCAAGCCAACTTTTGACGATAGGCAAGACCTCCTCTGACCAAGGTAACAGAATATCTCCGGTAGGTTGGGAATTGACCCTTTTTCGTTCTTCATCTGGAAGCATTGCAACGAAAGACCACCAAGTAATGAATGACAATTCCGGTTCTATTTGTACGGGAAGTTTTAATTTCGTACAGAGCCGATTCCAATGTTCGTCCTTGAAATATTGACCGAGCAACGGGCGACCGAATTTTTCGAGCAGTAATCGAAATCCGTTGTCTTCCGGTGGATTTGCCGGTTCAATTCGTTTTTCGATGGCTGCCAGATAATCAATACCGTAAAATTCTGTTGAGCGAGGTTCTGTCAAATAGGTTGTCTGCCGCGAAATGGAAAACGGTGGAATCACGAACAAAAATAAGGTGATTATTGTAATGACTACAACAAAACTCCAGACCGTGTTGACCCAATGGTAATTTGACATTCCCAGCCATCTGGTAATCGGAAGATTGATCAAAACCGCCGTTATACCAACCACAAATAAAAGCAGAATATCGCGCAACAAAAAAACATCGACACCGCCCAAACCCCAAAGTAAAATCATTAAACTGAAAACATTGAGGACATTGTGCCGCCATGTCATCTTTTTCGGTTGTTCCCGCCGGAAAATCTTCAACAGAGATACCAACTTTCGTATCATTTCAAGTTACTCTAATCTTTTTGTCTATTTCGTTTTTCGTACTTTTAAAAAGTGAATTCGGCTCAGTTCTAATTTTCGTCCGTAAAAACGGTGCGCTGTTTGGCAATTTCAATCAAAAAAATACGGCGGATAGCGTCGAATCCGCGTTTGTTCGGGTCTTCGAGATTATCGCCGTACCAATAAGCCGGATCACTCCAACAATAATTTTTGCGCCAAATTTGTGTGCAGTGTGTACCATGTCCTAGAAACGCAGCATGAAGCGGAACATGGTAAACGTGATTGTGTTTTTCAGCGGCAGTACGGAGAGCGGTATTATATTCTCCGAGAATCGCAAGACAGTCCGCCCAAGGTGGAAGAAATGCACTTGCCGGATCGCCGACACCATCTGACGGATCGTAAATGTCCGCAAGAAAAATAGCGCAACCGCCCGGAAATTTCCGTTTTGTTTTTTCGATCATTTCATCAAGCCGGTTACGAAAATTATCGATCCACGGTTTGGCTTGTTCGAGAGACGCTCCATACATTGCTCCTTCTTTCGGTGGACGCTGACCGTAAAAATGAATTAAATCGTTTCCTCCGGTCGTCCAAACAATAAGACCGAATACATCCTCCGACTGTATCTCCAATTTCGTTTCAACATATTCGGCATGTTGAATGGAAGTACTTCCAGAAACGGCGATATTTTCAACACGGATATTCGGCAGCACTTTCCGCAGACAAATTCCCTGCATATCGGAATATTCATCGGGCGGATTGTCGAGTATCCAATCGACGTAACCGTAACCTTTGTCCATCCCGAAGCCAGCAGTAATACTGTCTCCCATTCCGAGCAACAGAATTTTTCGTTCGCTCCAAATCTGCTGAAATGCCGGCTGGGAAACACGGATTCCCACCGGTCTTGATCCGACTGGTCTTGCGAATCGAAACCAATAGACACCTCCGGCAAATAATACCAAGCAACAGGGCAGGGCAACCCAAAAAATAATCCGATGGTATTTTCGTTTCGTCATTTTATTTTATTCTCTTGGAAAAAATGCCAGTCACAAGCGGAGCGACTAAACTCGATGTATTTTATCTGTTTTCGCCGACCCTTGCGAGCGGTGTTGTTGCTTTTTTTCAATTTTTCGGCACGAGCAGTAATTTCCGTCTTGCTTCTTTAGACATTATCTTTAGAATAATTGCGTTATTTTATCAACTCGGCACACCGCACATGATGCGGTTAACATTGATATTCCCATGCCGCAATTAGAACAACGCCTTTCATTTGAGAAGCCAATATTCGAACTCGAAGCCCGAATTGAATTGCTTAAAAAAGATTCATCTGCTTCCGAAGTCCGCGAAGAAATCGCTCGGCTCCGTAAAAGTTTACTTCAACTCCAAAAAGAAATTTACGCTTCGCTCAAACCGTGGGAGACTGTTGAAGTTGCCCGGCATCCGAACCGTCCGCAAGCACTTGATTATATTGAGATGGTCTTTGACGAATTCGTCGAACTTCACGGCGACCGGTTTTTCGGTGACGATCAAGCAATACGAACCGGCTGGGCAAAAATTGATGAATTCAAAGTCATGGTTGTTGGTCAACACAAAGGGCGCAATTTGAAGGAACGGCAAATTTGTAATTTCGGTTGTCCTCATCCGGAAGGTTATCGTAAGGCACATCGGACGATGCGAATGGCTGCCAAGTTTCAGTTGCCGATTATCAGTCTGATTGACACTCCGGGTGCATTTCCGGGTATTGCTTCTGAGGAGCGTGGAGTTGCCCTGACGATTGCGGAATTGATGTTCGAAATGTCAATACTTCCAACGCCGATTGTTTGTGTTGTTATTGGGGAAGGGGGGTCTGGCGGAGCAATCGGGATTGGAGTTGGTGATCGGGTGGCGATGCTCGAACATGCTTATTATTCGGTTATTAGTCCTGAAGGCTGTGCAGGAATTCTTTGGAAGAGTCATGAATACAAAGACAAGGCTGCTGAAGCACTCAAAATGCGATCGAAAGACTTGCTTGGTTTTGGCGTGATTGAAGAAATTATCGAAGAACCGCTTGGCGGTGCACATCGTGACCCACACTTGGCAGCGTCCCGACTGAAACATTATTTGCGAAGCCAACTCAAAGAATTGAATAAGTTTCCTATCGAACAACTTGTTACCGCTCGTTATGACCGTTTCCGAAAACTCGGAATTTTTGAAGAAAAAAGTGAGTAAGGAAAGAACAAAACAACGGTAAATTCAGACGGCAAATCAAACACACCAACAATTTATCCGCCCTAGTAACGTCCGATAATGTTTCTTATGTTCGGTTAGGACGTTGAGAAACATTGATATTACTAGGGTGTTCGGGATTTCTATTTTTTAGGGTATTCAATCATTTTGAATATCACCATCATTGTGAGATAATTTTTTTCAATGTTTCCGACGAGGCATGAGGGTTGCGAGTCGGTGGTGATATTCAG
>JAISQH010000068.1 GCA_031274385.1 Planctomycetaceae bacterium
ATGTTTCGTGTTTTTCGTGGTTGAATCCCACAAATGGATTACTGGATGCGAAAAAGAGGTTCGTTTGACTCTTTGCGTCTTTGCGCGCAAAATAAAATAGACAGTTACGGTTACACCTCTCCCCCGTTCTAAGGGGATTGAAACCTCCTTGTGCACTTGTACGCAACCGCGTAGTCAATCAATCAATCAATCAATTAAACAGTCTCCATAAACAAAAGTGAGAAACAATATGCAATACATAACAGCAGAAACGGCACAAAAAGAGCTGCGCAATATTGTCAACAATATTACACAGTTCAACGAGCCGGTAACAATCGTTTCGGAAGATAAGAGAGCGATTGTTTTATTAAGTATTGAGGATTGGAGCGGAATTCAGGAAACGCTTTATCTGCAATCAATACCCGGAATGGTCGAATCAATCAAAGCGGCAGCAGCCGAACCACTTGAACTTGGTACCGATGCGGCAGAGGTTGATTGGAATGTATAAAGTCATTTTGTCGAAACAGGCGTTAAAAGATTTTGGAAAATTTAAAAACTATTTCGTTTCTTTGCGAATGTTGAGAGTATCTTTATTGGAAATTTAAATTTTGGAGAATAAATTTATGACCCGAACAATTCAAATTCAAATTGACGACGAAACGCAAAATGCGGTTGATTCGCTTTTCGGCAGTCTGGGATTGGATACGGCAACCGCTGTCAAAATGTTTTTTGACGCTTCGCTTGCAGAAAATGGTCGCCCGTTTTCTACTAATTACCAATCGCTCTCAACCGACTTACTCCAAGCAATTGAAGATGTACAAAAAGGCAGGAATCTGCACTGACCTTTTAATACTGTCGAAGAAGCGATGACTTCAATGTTGGAGGACGAGGATGTTGTCAATTAAAGGGATACCGTGAATATCATGTTTAAAATTCTTGGAAAGTGCCGACGACAGATTGACTGAAAATTTTGGATTACCTCTTGACAATTCAGATCAACTATTGATAAAATTGTCAAGATGTTGTTCGGTTTTTTGACCGGAACTGACATTTCTAGGAAAGTAATCGGAAAGTAATGAGGAAGATCAATCAACAGAACTTCCGTAAATCAAGATTTTTTTGTGAAAGGAAAAAACCATGAACTCAAACAACCACAATACTTTTAACAATGATTTTTACGCTCCAACCGATTTGTTTGCCGCCGCCGCTGCTGCCGAAGAACGAGCCGGGTTTATCACGAAAACTTACCTTTATCTTGTCGGAGCCGTTTTGTCAATGGTCGGGTTGGAAGTTCTTTATTTCAATCTGCTCGGTCTCGACAAGGCACAGCATCTTGCCGGAATGTTGACCGGCGGATTTGCATGGCTTGTCGTGTTGGTTCTTTTTATGGCGGTTCAATGGATTGCGGATATGTGGGCGCGTAACGCAACCAACTCCGTGATGCAAGTTGCCGGATTGGCACTTTACACAGTTGCCGCGTCAATTGTCCTGTTTCCTCTTTTGACGGTTGCGCTGTTGGTAGGCGGCGGTTCGCAAATCATTGTCTCAGCAGGTATTGCTACCGGCGGACTTTTTTCGTTGATGACGCTCGCCGTTTTTATAACACGAAAAGACTTTTCGTTTCTTCGGACATTGCTCGTTTTCGGCAGCATGGCGGCATTGGGATTGATTGTGATTTCAATCTTGTTCGGATTCAATTTCGGACCGATTTTCATTTACGCCATGATTGCGTTGGCTTGTGGTTACATTTTGTATGATACATCGAATGTGCTGCACCATTACCGAATCGGTCAACATGCCGCCGCATCACTCGCCTTACTGGCTTCGTTGTTCATCCTATTTTGGTACGTCCTGCAACTATTTCTCTCCAACAGAGAATAATTGAAGTTACAAAATTTTACAATAAGTTGCAGATTCCATGATCGAAGAATACAATATTATCGAATATGATTTTTCTGTCTTTTTTGATCTTGCCATCATCGTTTTGGGGCTGTTCGTGTGCATGATCGGATTTTCATTCTGGCTCAAATCGCAGAAACGCCGGTTGACATTTTGTTTGATTACATGGAGTTTGTTTGTCGGGATGGTGTTTTTGGGGGTGGTTTGCCTCGTGTCCACAATCCAGACCCAACGTTTGTTTTGGCTGGGTTATTTTGCTCAAACAGCCAAATCGTATGCCGGTTTGCTTATGCAATTTGAAAGTTGGAAAATTCAGATTGGAGACGAAGAACTTTTTTCCGAATGGTCTGATCCGGTCTCACCGGAGCCGGTTCACAAATTAACCGAACCGAATGATCCCCAATTCCGTGTTGACGAGAACGCCTCTTTGACAACACTTAAACCGAAAGAGCGGTTCGCCGTACCAACTGGCTTAACCGCTCAAATCGGTGCCAAAACGTTGTTGTTACCGGATCAAACGTTGCCGATGCTTCGGCGAAATCAATGGGGAGTTGTGGCATTAACGGGCGATAATCAAGCGTTTAATCGTTGCACAAAACAAATCACGCTTCACTGGAACACCGTTGCCGGAGCAACAACGTATCGTCTCCAATGGGGAAACAAAAACGCGATTCAATCGGAATCCGATTGGTATGATGTTTATTCCGGTTCGAAACCGTATTGTGTTCTTACGGCTCCCGATCATTGGGAGATTGTG
>JAISQH010000131.1 GCA_031274385.1 Planctomycetaceae bacterium
AGTCGTTACCAATCTGAAACCGACAACAATTTAAAACAAACTTTTCGGAACAAAATTGTACAAGCCATTTCAAGAGAATCCGATTTTGCCGCTTTCAAACGTAAAATTGTTCGTGATACACCCGAACTGTCTGGGGAATTTGCCAAAGAATTAATGTGAAGGATGGTCACTCCGACTTCGACAAGGTGGCATAACCAATCCGTCAAAATTCCAATTGGAAAAAGTGTTTATTTTTTCAATTCATTTTTCAACATCGTAACAAAAGCGGTATCGTTATTGAGGTGGTTCCAAACATTTGTTGTCAGATCGCGAAACCGAACTGTTTTACCGTTTTTCTGTTCCACTAAAAGAACGGTTGCGGTGCCGACATGAAATCGTTTGGCAAACGCATTGTTTGCCGGAATATCGTACTCTAATGTCATCAGCCGGAATCTTTTTACCGAATCAATTTCCTCTTCTTCCAATGTTTGGCGTACTAAGGATTCCATTTTGAGGCAAGCCGGACAACGGATTCGGGCATGACAAACGATCACGTTGAAACCGTCCGGAATCTCAACAGTCTCGTGATTTCTGAACAGAAACGCGGTTTGTGTCAAAACTGCCGAAAGAACAAAAACAAGTAAAAACCAAAAAAGAAGTCGTTTCATTGTAACGGTCTATTTTAATTTTGTTGATTCTACTTCCGGCAGTCACACGATTGATGTTTTGGTCGATTATTTTCATTTTGAACTAAAACAATTCCGTAAAAAACTCCGAAGGAGTTTCATTTGGATAACCCCGTGCCAGTTTGCGCAGCACGGGGTAAGTAAAATCCAAAACTTACCGGAACTCCGTAGGAGTTCAATTTTGATGTCTTGATTTACCATGACACACCGCCTCCAAATGAATCACTTTTTATTGAACTCCTACGGAGTTCTCGTTTTTTTTGTACGCTTACCCCGTGCTGCACTTCGTTTGCACGGGGTTATCAAAATTAAACTCCTACGGAGTTGTCTTTGTGTGCAAATGAAAAGAAACCGTTACGTTTTATTATGTTTCACCCGGTTTGGGGAACATCGCTTTGATTTCCGTAACGGTTTGGACATTTCCCGAACAACAAAGTTGCCCGTTGAGAACCAGTGCCGGAGTTCGGATCACGTCAAAAGTGAGAATCCGGGAAATATCCGAAACTTTTTCCAATGTGTAATCAAGACCGCTTTCTTTTGCCGCCGTTTCCGCATTTTTCGCCAATTGCGAACAACGGGGACAACCCACGCCAAGAACCTGAATCAACATTTTGGATTCTCCTTAATTAAAGAGACAATATTTTACTGTGACGTTAAAGTGATGCCAAATAACGTTCGGCGTCCAGTGCCGCCATGCAACCGCTGCCTGCTGCCGAAATCGCTTGACGGTAATAATCATCCGCCACATCGCCTGCGGTAAAAACGCCCGGCACACTCGTATTGGTTCGAAACGGCACCGGTCTTGCGATGAATCCTTTTTCGGTCAACGCAAGTTTGCCCTTGAGAAACCCGGTGTTGGGCGTGTGTCCGATGGCAACAAACAAACCGGAAATCGGCAACTCCAGATCCGGTTCGCCAACGGTACTCTGGAGCAATGTTCCTGTAACACCATCTTTATCGTTACCTAAAACTTCTTTGGGAATCCGGTTCCAAAGAAGTTCGATTTTCGAATGATCAATGGCTCGTTGCGCAACAATTTTCGATGCACGAAGTTGGTCTCGCCGATGAATCAAATAGACTTTCGAAGAGAACTTGGTAAGATACTCCGCTTCTTCGACTGCCGCATCGCCGCCGCCGACCACCGCAAGCGGTTTGTTACGAAAACGAGGCAACGCTCCGTCACAAACCGCGCAGGCACTCACACCGCGATTTTTGAAACGATTTTCGGATTCGAGACCGAGATAATTGGCACTGGCTCCAGTCGCGACAATAACGGTTTTCGTCTCATAAATATTTCCTGTTGCTCCGATTAATTTGTACGGTAATTGGGAAAAATCTACGTCAACAACATCATCGCTAACAACACGGGTTCCGAAGTGAACGGCTTGGGCGCGGATTAATTCAACAAGTTCGGGACCGCTAACCCCTGTTAATTCCGCGTCACGCGGCGGCAACATCTCTTTTCGACCCTTTGAAATCGCCGAATCAAGATAACCACTGAGATTACCGGGCGGAAAACCGGAAAAATTTTCAACTTCGGTTGTCAGGGCGAGTTGACCCATCGGGAGCCGGTTTTTCTCTTGATTTTCCTGCGTGACCGCACCTTCAATCAGGAGCGGCGAAAGTGAAGCACGAGCCGCATAAATCGCTGCCGTCCAACCGGCAGGACCGCTTCCAATAATAATTGTCTTTTCCATAATTTAAGTTTCCTTTTATAGGTTAAAATTGTTTCAGTTTTTTCACAAATGATGATACCGTAACCGGTATTAAAAATCAACCGATTTATTTTACTGTTTGACGGATTGTAATTGAGCAAGAAGTTCCGCAATTTGCTGATCCTTCTCAGCAAGTGCCTGTTCTTTCTCGCTAATGACTTGTTCTTGCTCGCTAATGACTTGATCTTTTTCGGTAATAACTTGATCTTTTTTGGCGATTATTTTTTCCTTTTGTTTTAGATCGTAACG
>JAISQH010000151.1 GCA_031274385.1 Planctomycetaceae bacterium
ATGATTTGGACAAAATTTTGGCGGTCATGTTTTTTGTTGGATAATGACATCCGGTGCCCCATAGGTCCCTATGTTGAGGATATCTTTATAAATTGGAAAGCACTTGTCTGTAACCCAAAGTTCGTTTTGTTACCGGAAGTTTTGTATCATTATCGTATCCATCCATCATCTGCCATGCACGAACCTTCCAAAAAATATCTTATGGGAAAACCTGCCACTTTTGATCTTATCAAAAAGATACTTCTAGAAACCGGCAATTATCACGGCGAATGGGAACGACTTTTTTTGTACTCAAAATTAACAAGTTTTCATAAATCTTATTTTATTTTGCCGAAAAATCAAAAAACCGAATATCTTCGCCTTGTAAAAGATAGTTTAGGAACGGATGAACAGGAATATCTATTACATAAAAATAATCTCAAACGCCGGGTCAGGGTATTTTATGATTCGTTATTGGGAGCACGTCTTGCTGTTGCCGAAAATACCGTTTATAATATATTGCTCAATTGTGAAAATGCCTTTCGGATGTGCCGTAATAAAATCATTGAAATGCTGTTTATAAATAATGTTCAAAAATAATACGCCTGATCAAAATATGTCCGTTCACGCAAAAAAATGTTTTGTTACGTAAGGTTTTTCACTTTTTTGTTTGCGGATAAAAATCAGCTCGTTGTTGTGACGAAATATTTGTGAATGGACATTGATTGACAATAATATGAAGGGAGTTCAGATGCCTAGAGTTACCGTTATTATTCCAGTCTATAAAGCCGAACAATATCTTCACGCTTGTTTGGATTCTGTCTTAAACCAAACGCTTACGGATATTCGTGTTATTTGTGTGGATGATGGTTCACCGGATCGTTGTCCGCAGATTCTTGACGACTATGCCGCAAAAGATAACCGCGTAACAGTTATTCACCAACAAAACGGCGGAATTAGTGCCGCAAGAACTGCCGCTTATCCCTACATCAAAAGTGATTATACACTTTTTGTTGATGACGATGATCTGATTGAACCCGATCTCTGTGAAAAAGCGGTTGCCCTTGCCGATTCCGAACAAGCGGACGTAACCTATTTTTTTTACAATCGAGAGTTTGTGATGAAGAAACAGACTTGGAAGCGTTCCCTAAAATGTCCCTTTACGGAACTCAATAACAAAGCATTATTGAGTTATATGATGGTTTGGACAAAACTATGGCGTTCACGTTTTTTGTTGGATAATGATATCCGGTGTCCCGCTGGTCCTTACCACGATGATTTGTTTATACAGTGGAAAACTTTTATCTGTAACCCAAAATCGGTTCTGTTGCCGAAAGTGATGTATCATTATCGTATCCATCCGGCATCCACCTTTCACGAACCATCAAAAAAATACCTTATGAAAAGACCTGCCACTTTTGATCTCATCAAAAAGATGCTTGTGGAGACAGGTAATTATGATGGTGAATGGAAAAAACTTTTTTTACACTCAAAATTAGAAGGACTCCGTAAATTTTATCATAATTTGCCGAAAGATCAAAAAATCAAATATCTTCACATGATAAAGGACAGTTTTGGTACGGACGAACAAGAATATTTGCTACATGGAAGTGATCTCAAACGACAAGTCAGGATATTTTATTATTCATTATTTGGTTCTCGCCTCGCCGCAGCCGAAAATACCGTTTATATTTTACTACGCAAAGCCGAAGAAGCCATTCGGATATGTCGCAATAAAATCATTGAAACGTTGTTTGTTGGTTGGTTTTGAGGAACATGATCTGGTGGTTACGCAATAATCACATTGTTGTTATAACTAGGAAAAATCAATAAACGTTATGATATAATCATGATAAAATGTTAATGTAAAAAGAAATTCTCCTGATTATTTCATTTTTTGTGGGGCAAGATTTTAGTTGCGCTAGCGACGACATGATGCATAACCGGCGGTTGCGCTGCGCTACATCGCCGGTTATGCATC
Source organism: Planctomycetaceae bacterium (assembly GCA_031274385.1). Classification (GTDB taxonomy): domain Bacteria; phylum Planctomycetota; class Planctomycetia; order Pirellulales; family Thermoguttaceae; genus WRKP01. The sequence continues at coordinate 1,961 of JAISQH010000151.1, forward strand.
ATGTCGTCGTTACGCGACTATTAAAAAACAAAATAGACAGTTACAAAATGAAGACTCTAACACGAAAAATACAAAATTTTACAAAAAAATTAAAAATTATTTTAATTTTTTTTTGATAACGTGAAGTTACATAATGTGTCTTTCGCGGCAGAGTCTTCATTAAACGGAACAAAAGGAAAATTTTTATAACTCAATATTATAAAATAACTTACAGCAGAAAATTGTTAACTTTTAAGGGCGTTTCCGGCTCAAAATCATGATTCCCGAACGCAGATGATCTTTTGTTTCAGCCCCGTCAAAACTGAAACAACATGTTGAAACTCAATAAGTGCTCTTGACATTCTTTGCAAATAAGTCATAATAACGCTTTCAAATTTAGTCCATTTCTGTTTTTCAAAAGGAGAATTTCTATGCCGAAAAAATCCGTAAAAAAGTCTGTCAAAAAAACAGTTAAAAAAGCTGTTAAAAAAGTCGTTCACAACAATAATCTTGGTCGTCCGAAAGGAAGCGGCAAGTATGGCGGTTGTGAAACAAAATTGATCCGTGTTCCGATTCATCTGGAAGACGAGATTCGGGAATTCGCGTTGCGAAAAATCAGAGCAACAAAACCCGCCAAATAGATGAACACAACAAGCCGTCCGGCGAATTTTTAAATTTTTAATTTTTTGATTTTTAAAAATATTCGCAGGGCGGCTTTTGTTGTATCCGTTTATTTCAATTTGTGCGCAAAGAAAATTGGAAACTAACCTTCAATTTCTTTGTGTTTTTGCGCGCAATGTTTTTCTGTGAAAGCGGAAATTTATTTTGCGAAACCGAGACCGGGTTCGTTAAGGACAGCGGTTCCAAGTGTGCCGTCTTTGATAATAAACATAGACGGATATTTTTTCTCCCAACCGGCGTTGGCTTTCGGACAGTATTGACGTCCGTTGCCTTCAATCGCCGCAACCGTCGGAATCCGCGCTGAAAGTGTTGCCGAATGTAAAAACGACGCACCGACACAAGTTAAATCCTGTACGCAAAGAAACATTTTGTACTTTTGCGCCGCCGCCGCCATCAGAAGAGCTTCCGACTGACCCTTGCACGCTTTCAACGCAACACCGGAATAACCCATCTTGCGGCTGTCATGCAACGATTCCAAATCAACCAACGATTCGTCAATCACCACCGGTTTGACCGCCGCCGCGCGGTGCATCGTGTTTTCCGGGAACGCCTTCAAATTCCGATTGGTCGGCTGTTCCAGATATTGTAACCGCCGAATCGCCGCCGGAGATTTTTCTCCGATTTTGCTCAAAAATCCAAGAACATATTCGACATTCGGACAGCGTTCGTTGAAATCGGCAGAGTACACCCAATCCGTACAACCGCGTTTTGCCTGTTCCGTTTCGGCAATCCGATCAATCGCAATAACCCGCTCCACATCCCAGTCAAGTTGGTCGCCGTTCAATTTAATTTTAATATGCGTCAAACCGTTGAACGGAATCCATTGCGCAAATGTTTCCGGCAAGCCGTCGTTGAGCGGTTCTTTTACATCGGCATCGGTCAACGGGTCAAGTGCCCCGACCAAATGATACAACGGCATTCGGTCTTTAGGTTTTCGGAGCGTGTATTGATCAAGATATTCGCCGCGAAATTCGTCACCAAGATACGCCGCCAGATCACGGTTACAAAATTCTTTTGAAAGGAGATTGTACACATTTTCGCCGTGAACCCGTCCGTAAGCATCGAAAACAGCCGCTTCAAACGGGCTGGCGGCGACAAGTTGCGCGAGTTTCGGAACCGGTTCCGCGTCAACTCGTTCAATCACCGTCTCGGCAAGCGGAGTATATTGCTTCGAAAAATCGGCGGTTAATTCGAGCGGATGTCCCCATTCCCGATAACCGGTTGCCGATTGGACGATTTTTTTACCAAATCGAATCATTGTTTCAAGTGCATCCGCCGGATCGGTTTTTCCGGCGGGCCACGCCCAGATGTTGCCCATTGTCATCGAACCAAATCCCAAACCGGTTTTGCCGTTCCGAGTCTTGACCCTGACCGCAACATCAAACAACACAACATCCCGAACAACCCGACCGCCAAACTTCATCGGACTCCGATAATCAAATTGCCGCGTCGAACAGGATACGTCTGTTAATTGAATGTCTGTTGATTTCATCTGTTAATTGAAAGTTAAAGGTTGAAAATTGTCTGAACACGATTTTTCGGATTGATAAAATTGATAGGATAGTCTGTTG
>JAISQH010000284.1 GCA_031274385.1 Planctomycetaceae bacterium
GTAGTTTTGTCAACAGATTTTACAGATTCGTTTTTTATAAAAATCTGTTCAATCTGCATAATCTGTTGACAATAATGGAACAAGTCTATTTGTTTTTCGTTGCGAATAAAGACATAAAAGACGCAAAGAAAATCAATCCGTTTAGAATCAAAACCTTCGTGTTCTTTGCGCCTTTGTGCGAAACATTAAAAAACAAAATAGATAGTTACGATCAAAATCGTAACAGTCTATTTTATTTTTTAAGGATTACGTGCAAAGTAACTAAAACAACTCCGTAGGAGTTTAATTTTGATAACCCCGTGCAAACGAAGTGCAGCACGGGGTAAGTGTACAAACAAAACGAGAACTCCAATAGGAGTTCAATAAAAGGTAATTTATTTTGGGACGGTGTGTCATGGAACACCATACATCAAAATTGAACTCCTACGGAGTTCCGGTAAGTTTTGGATTGGATTCACCCCGTGCTGCGCTCCGCTTGCACGGGGTTATCCAAATGAAACTCCTTCGGAGTTGTTTTTAATTCAATACCAAAACAATTGACTAAAATAATTGACTAAAATAATTGACTAAAATAATTGACTAAAATAATTGACTAAAATAATTTACCAAAATAATTTACCAAAACATCAATCATTAAAAACAAAATAGACAGTTACTCAAAATCTTCTTTAACTTCTTTCTTCCTGATAAAAACCGCAAGACACGCCGCCTCAAGATTCGAAATCGGAAGCGATGTTAATAACATCCATTCTACCGGCAACTGATAAACAATACATTCTTGGCGGATCATTTGTTTTGGGCGGATCATTGATAATGATGGGTGTTGGGGTGAAACCGAGAACAATAAACGCCAACGTTCCCCAACCAAGAATCCGGCGAAAGAACGTTAATTTGACGGTTTCGTCGGCGGTGGGCGGGTGAGTAATGCCAATCCACGCAAGCAAAATCAATATCAACGACCAATGCCAAAGCCGGAACAGAATGACAAGAATAATAATCAGGTAAAAAAATCCCCAAGAAACCGCAGTGGCTCGCCGTCCCATTAAGGCGTAAAAAACATGTCCGCCGTCCAGTTGACCGAACGGCATCAGGTTGAGCGATGTCAAAAACAACCCGACCCAACCGGCTTTGGCAATCGGATGATGATAAAGCATGACATCAGGAGGAACCGCACCGAATATCCAATGAGTCATGTATTGAAACATCAACGGCTCACCGAATACCATTTCTCCGCTCACCGAAACCGGTCCGAAATGCGACCATTTAATTCCGTAATAAAGACAGAACAATGTCGGAATCAGTCCGGCAAGAGGACCGGAAATGCCAATATCAAACAATGCCCGCGAATTTGAAATGCGCCCGTCCATCGCAATCACCGCGCCAAGCGTTCCGAACGGTCCTATCGGCATGGGAATAAAATACGGCAAACTACTCCGAACCCGATAACGCCGCATTTGGATGAAATGCCCCAGTTCGTGGCAGGTGAGAATCAGCATCAACGGCACAGAAAATTGAAGCCCCACATAAAGATTTTGACCAAGAACCCGCCACGCTTCTCCGGCAAGATCGTTGTCGAACGGTGTTAGCATCAGCGAAAGAAACAACTGATAAATCACGCCGTTGTCAAACCGGAAACCGGTTGTCGTTAACCAAGTTACGGTGTAAAGAAATAAAGGTAATTGCCAGTAAATTCGGAAATGGTTGCGAGGCATGAATTAGTGGGGAGTGGGAAGTGGGGAGTTGATAACTGACTACTGGCTACTAACAACTGATTTTTCCCAATAGGCGGGTCTTTTTTCTAAACTGTTTTTTGCGGTGGCACGAACGGTTGGGTCGGGGTCACGGTGGAAGGCTTGAACCAGCGTACTTCGACTCAATTCGCGTTGACCAGCCGCAAGCAATTCCGCCGCTTTATTTCGAATTGCCGGCATTTCGCCTTTGGCAAGCACCCCGCAAAGCGAATCCTCCAAAGGAAGAACCATCCCGCCATAACCAATACAAATCAACGCCTTCGCCTTTTCTCGCGGCTCGCCAATCACCAAAATCTGAGATAATTCACTCACAATTTGCGGATCCAAAACCTTCACCACATGGAACATCGACCGCCGTTGCTCTTCCGTCAACTGATCAAACATCTCAAAAAATCGGGGAAGACGGAAATCCGGCAGAAGTTTTTGAATCGTTTCCTGAACAATTTGATGCGAACTATTGGCAAATTGCAAAATCCGAAAATTCGCGTTCGTAATATTCCGCCTGCCAAGCAGCGATAACGCCGCCGCCTGAACATTCGGATCCGTATCGCCGCAAGCATCCCAAACGAGTTGATCCATTTGTTCTCCCGGAAACCGCGCCAACGCCGCCAACGCCGCCACCCGGCTTTTGCCGTTGCCGTCATGAAAAAGATCAAGAAGTTTCGCCTGAACTTCGTTATCGGGAAAACCAAGATTTTGAACCAAAATGACCAACCCGGATTGAGCCTGTTCATCGAGTTGTTCGAGAAGATCGTGGAACGCAACAAGCCATTCAATCTGTTGAAGCCCCGCAAGATTCGTTTTCAAAGAAACGGAAACCGGTTCTTCAAGGTTCTTGAGAAAATAAGAAATAAACGGAATGTCAAAACGTTTGGAAAAAACAGTCAACGCAATCGGAGGCGGATTGGGATTGTCAAGGCAATGAACGACAAAACGGAAAAGATAGGGTTCCTTCCCGGTGAATAAAAGACGACGAATAACAGCGTGGAGTGCTGACGAGGGATTGTAAAGGAGTTTTGTCAAAACACTGTGTTTCTCCGTCAGAAAAACAGCGAGTTGCAGAAAAACAATCAGGAACAAATCAGGATCATTGCGGTGAAAATCCCGCAACCCGTTCGCCAAAACCCCGACAATCTCCGATAAAACCGTTTTCTGAAGGCGTCGCCGGTTTTTACGCTCTTCCAACGCCTGAACATATTTTGCAACCAGTTTCAAAATGCCTTCGGACAAAGACGCATTTTCCGCCTCCGTTTTATCCTGATTCAGGAACGCATTCAACATTGACGGCAAAATCTCGAAAAAACGTTGCGTATAAACAATCCGAAACGCATTCCGCGCCAATTGCGGGTCGTTTCCCGAAATCGCAGTACGCAACGCCGGAAAAACTCTTTCCCGATTGCTGTTAAAAAGGTCAACCAATGTTTCGTCCGCAGGATCAAATTTACTAATCAATTTCAAAACGCCCTTCGCTCCGTTGAGAGCAATGAGTTGGTTTCCGGCGGCTTTTCGCACCGCGTTCGACGACGAATCCAACGCCTTTTCCAACAAAGGAATGACTGCTTTGTTTTTTGATTGAGTTAATGTCAGAATAGTAGTATGGATACCCTTGGTCATAAAAAAAACGCTCCCGCCTGATCTTGAACTTATTATAATTCCAAAAACAGAACACGAAAAAATTCATGCCGTTTCTATTTCTCTTTTCTATTCCTCTTTGACGCGCCAACGGAGAAAGGATTCTAAAAACCCTTGAATATCTCCGTTGAGGACTTGGTGAAAATTACTCATTTGATAACCGGTTCGGGAATCTTTAACCCGTTGATCCGGGTGCAAAAAATAGTTCCGAATCTGTGATCCGAACCCGACTTTTGCCATATTTTTATATTTTTCTGCCATTGCGAGTTCGCGTTTTTCCTCTTCGGCGCGGATCAATCTGGCACGAAGCATTTTCCACGCCATTGCTCGGTTTTTGTGTTGACTTCGTTCCATTTGGCAATAGACGACCGTGTTTGTCGGAAGATGGGTTAACCGAATGGCGCTGGAAGTTTTATTAACATGTTGTCCGCCTGCTCCGCTCGCCCGCATCGTATCTTCCCGAACATCTTCCTCGCGAAGATCAACTTGAATCGAATCGTCAATTTCCGGCGAAACATCAACTGCCGCGAAACTTGTTTGGCGTTTACTTTCGGAGTTGAACGGGCTGATTCGCACCAATCGGTGCATTCCGGCTTCACCTCGAAGATAACCGTAAGCCATTGGTCCTCGAACAACAAAACCGGTACTATTAATACCCGCCTCTTCATTTTCCTGCCAATCGAGGAGTTCTATTTCGTAACCGTTGGCTTTTGCCCAAAGCGAATACATTCGAAAGAGCATGGACGCCCAGTCGTTGGCATCGGTTCCGCCGTCTCGGGCATTAATGGTAACGATTGCGGCGTTGCTATCGTAAGGACCGTTGAGCAGGGCTTTTGTTTCTAATTCTTCAAGGCGTTCCTCAAGAACATTCAACTTGCCGGGAATTTCAGCACATAATTCCGTGTCCTCTTTCCCCAATTCGAACATGAGTTCCAGATCGGTCATTTCGGCGATCATTTCGTCGAATGGTTTCAGCAACGTTTTGAGGGAACGTAATTGACCGACAACAGTTTGTGCTTTTTCCTGATGATCCCAAAAGTCAGCGGCAGTCATTTCGGCTTCGATTTTTTTAGCCTGTTTATTTTTGTCGGCGTAGTCAAAGAGAGTCCTTCAGTTGAGTCAGCCGCAGACGAATTTGTTCAGCCCGATTAATCCAGTCGTTTTCGATCATAGGAAATGAATTAGGGTAAAAAGTGGTAAAAAATAAAACTGTTTACAATTAGCAACACTTCGCGAATATTTTACCACAAAAGCACAAAGAAAACATAACGGGTGTTATTTTGAGTAGTTTTTATTTTTTTGACCCATTTCAAAAAAAGGAGTCAGAACAATGAAAACAAGTAAAAATAGGTAACTGTCTATTTTATTTTTCAAGTTTGCGCACGAAGGCACGAAGAACACAAAGAGGATATTTTAGTTTTGTCAACAGATTACACAGATTTAACAGATTGTAATAGAAACTAATCTGTAAAATCTGTAAAATCTGTTGACAAACAACAATAGACTTGTTTTATATTGTCTGATTTTTTGTTACGGAACAAGTCTGGTAAAAATGTGCTTAAAATTATTTCTCTTTCTGAATTTCAAATATATCTTTTGAGGTATTCAATTACGTTTCTTTTTCAATTTATTCTTTTCCCGTTTGATAACTCGCTGGCATAGTTTATTTGTTTCGTTCAATAGTCGCATTGCTTCATTGGGGTTTGGATCGTCAGGAATTGATGAAAAATAGTCATCAGCAATACCGAATATTTCCTTTGCTTCCGAATCGGCTTCGGCGACATACACCGCGAATTGCGGAAGGGTGCGGGATTGGTTTGTATCATTTTTGATTTGTTCAAAGATACTGAAACAAAATTGGTTAAACTGTTCGACTTGTATGTTCGGTAGTTTAATTTCGACTGTCCAATGCCGGTTTTCTGATCACGTCTTGCGGCGGTAATATCGCTGCATCTGAATTCAACGTAATATTACCATGAGTCAATCACCAAGGTTACGGATGTCATCCGATTAAATTATCCGTCCATATCTTCATCATCCGTCTCCTGATCATTTCCCACGACTTCTGCATGGTTACGAACTTGACTGAGAGGCACAGAAAAGACCTCACCATCAGACGTGCGAAGCCAAACCCGTCCTCCCGGCTTTCCCGCCGCATTACGAGTATGTTCTGACCGGACGATTGTACAGACACCAGAACACTGATATAAGATATCGCCACCGTAAAACTTGATTTTTAAACCTACGCGAGGCAGTTCCGGCCAACCTGTTACATCGAGATCCATGTTTGTCTCCTTTAAATAAATATTACATTGAAATGGATTAAAAATTCACTCATCACTGTTTTTGTGTTTGTTTATCGTGTTATTTGTACTTCGTTTTTTCGTACACCGTTTTTCCGATGCGGTCAATGTGTTCCCTTAATAACACGTTTTTGATGGCATTATACGCCTGTATATCAAAGCGGTACGGCATCGGTAATTCTTCCATCTCCATTGTGATTTCCTCCGCTTGCATCGGCAAGACATTTCCAAAAAGTGCCATATCGATATCGGAACGCGAAGTATGGGTTCCCTTTGCCCTTGAACCGAAAATGACAGCACGAAGAACAAACGGATAGCCGGTCAAAACCACACGAATCATCTCTCGTTCATTGTTATTCAATCCGAACTCGTTCTCATTCTCATTCATCATTGATCCTATACAGAAAAAAATCGTACAAATTTTCCAACGCCGGTAAATACACAGGCGACAACTGACCCAACACCTCACGGAACCGCTCAAAATCATAACAATGCGAAAGCATGT
>JAISQH010000300.1 GCA_031274385.1 Planctomycetaceae bacterium
TGTTTCTTTTAGTAGTTCGGAGTTTTTGTTCGGCTATGATGTTGTGATTTACGGCGGCACCTGCGCCGCGGTAACATCGGCAGTGCAAGCCCGAAAAATGGGCAAATCGGTTGTGATTGTCTCGCCGGACAAGCATCTTGGCGGTCTCAGCAGCGGCGGACTCGGATTTACCGATTCCGGTAACACCAATACGGTTGGCGGTCTTGCCCGTGAATTTTATCAACGAATTTACGCTGCCTATCAAAAAGAGGAAACGTGGCGTTGGCAAAAAAGGAACGAATATGCCAACGTGGGGCAAGGAACGAAGGCAATGCTTCACGATGATAAAACAATGTGGATTTTTGAACCGCATGTTGCCGAATCGGTGTTCGACGCATGGATCAGCGAATTTGAAATTCCTGTTATTCGTAACGTACGGCTTGACCGTCAAAACGGCGTTAAGACAGTGTTACAAAAAACGGGCGGGACGAAAATTGTTTCGATTACGACGCTGGACGGTCAAACCTTCGAGGGCAAAATGTTTATTGACGCAACATACGAAGGTGATTTGATGGCAGCCGCCGGAGTGGAATATCATGTCGGTCGGGAATCAAACGATCAATACGGTGAAACGTGGAACGGTAATCAAGTCGGAACGTTACATCACGGACATTGGTTCAAAAAACCGGTTGATCCGTATGTTGTTCCCGGTGATCCGAAAAGCGGTCGGCTCAAATTTATTGATGACAGCAAGCCGGGCGTTCGGGGCGATGCGGATAAACGGGTTCAAGCCTATTGTTTTCGGATGTGTCTGACCGATCACGAACCCAACCGGATTCCGTTTCCAAAACCGGAAGGTTACAATCCGAAAGATTACGAATTATATATTCGTGTTTTTGAAACAGGTTGGCGTGAAACTTTTGCCAAGTTTGATCGGATTCCGAACCATAAAACGGATACAAATAATCACGGACCATTCAGTACGGATTTTATCGGAATGAATTACGATTATCCCGATGCGTCGTACGAACGCCGTAACGAAATCATTGATGCCCATGTGAAGTATCAGCAAGGCTTGATGTATTTCCTTGCCAACGATGAGCGGGTTCCGGCGGATGTTCGTGAAAAGATGAGTCGGTGGGGGCTTGCCAAAGACGAATTTATCGACAACAAAAATTGGTCTCATCAAATTTACGTTCGGGAAGCACGGCGAATGATCGGCGAATATGTTACAACGGAGCTTGATTGCATGGCAAAACGGCGTTGTCCCAAACCGGTTGGCATGGGTTCTTACGCATTGGATTCGCACAACGTCCGGCGTTATATCACACCGGAAGGAACGGTTCAAAATGAAGGCGATATCGGTGTTGCGCCGCACGGACCGTACGGAATTGATTTCGGTTCCATTGTTCCGAAACGCGAACAGTGTACTAATTTACTTGTTCCGGTTTGTGTGAGCAGTTCGCATATTGCTTTTGGTTCGATTCGGATGGAGCCGGTGTTTATGATTCTCGGTCAAAGTGCCGCCGCCGCCGCTGTTTTGGCAATAGACGAAGGAATTGACGTGCAGAAACTCAGTTACGAAAAACTCAAAGAACGTCTCACCGCCGATGGTCAACGATTGACTTATTCGGGACAAAAACCGAAATCACCTCGTTGAAAAGATTGTCACTATTCCCATACGCTTGATTTTGATTTAATGATGAGCGATCCATCTTCGGAACTTTTGGACAAGATTCTTCTTTCGATGATTGAGGGAATCGGATCGAGAACGTATCAGCGGCTTTTGGAGCGGTTCGGCAACGTAACAGCAATTTTGAACGCTTCACGCAGCGATTTGAACGGTTTTGAATTTTTGAAACCGGATACGGTGTCGAGATTAACTTCGGCAAGACAACTCATTGATCCGGCAGTGATTCTTGAATTGTGTCGTCGTGAACAGATTGACATTCTTTCGTTACAGGATTCACGCTACCCGGAGCCGTTGCGAACGATTCACGATCCGCCGCCGCTTTTGTACGTTAAGGGAAAAATCTTGCCGCAGGATACGTTTTCGATAGCGGTTATCGGAACCCGGCGAAGCTCGGCTTACGGGCATCGTCAGGCGGAACGCTTGGCAACCGCTCTTGCTCACAACGGATTTACCATCAACAGCGGTTTGGCACTGGGAATTGACGGCACCGCCCACCGGGCAGCCCTGAAAGCCAACAGCCGAACGCTTGCCGTTTTGGGAAGCGGGCATCACCGGATTTATCCGCCGGAACACGAAAAACTCGCCGAACAAATTGTTGAATCCGGCGGAGCCGTGTTGAGTGAATACCCGCCGTTGCATGTGTCGGCAAAATGGACGTTTCCGCAACGGAATCGAATTGTCAGCGGTCTTTCGTTGGGCGTTCTTGTTATTGAATCTCCGTTGCGGAGCGGGGCGATGATTTCCGCACGAATTGCCGGAGAACAAGGACGTGACCTCTTTGCCGTACCCGGTTCCATTGAATCGTCCAATTCGCAAGGTTGTCATCAGTTGATTCGCGATGGCGCGTATCTTGTTGAATCGGTTGAGGATATTCTGAATGTTCTTGGTCCTCTTCGGCAAAAAGTTCTTCTACCCGGCATGTTGCATGATCCGATCCGTCACCCGAACGAAATGTCGTTAAACGAGATTGAATGGGCGGTTTTGCAGTCCGTCGGAATGACCGCAACCCCAATCAACTCCATTGTCACCGCAACCGGTCTCGAAGAACAACAAGTTGTTGCTGCGTTGAGTGTTTTGGAAAAAAAGCGGATTATCCGCCAACTTTCGCCGATTACGTTTGTCAAAATGTAAAAGAATCAAACGAACATTGCCTTCGCATCCGTTTCCCCTCCTAACTCACCGCTTCCCACTTCCCCCTCCTAACTTCCCACTCCCCACTTCCCACTACTCTTACAATAAATACGGATCAGGTGTTCGAGCGAAGCGTGGAGAGTGAGCGGAGTTGTTGCCAGTTCTTCGAGGGCGGACGATGTTTCACAGCGAACCGCCAACATTTCACGAATCGCCCTGATCCAATCTTTTTTCGGAGTCTCCAGAGCCAGACGTCGAACACGTTGCGGGAAAAAGTTGTCCGGTTCGTGTGAAATCCGGTCGGAATAGACAACACCAAGCCCCGCCGCCAATGCCTCAATAGCGGCAATCGGCAAACCTTCGTAAAGTGACGGAAGCAGAAAAACATCAAACAACGAACACAGCAAATCAGGAACATCCGAACGATAACCCGTTAAGAGAAGACGATCTTGAAGTTGTTTCTTTTGAACAACACGTCGGATGGATTCCCATTGTTCGCCGTGTCCAACCAGAACCGCGTAGAGCGAATGATCTTGTTGAAAGAGCGGTTCCAGAAGTTCAATGAGAAAGCGATGATTTTTTTGTTGGGTGAAGCGTCCGATGTGTCCCAAAACAATTGCCTGATCGGGCAGATTCAATTCACGCCGGAGCCGCTTGCCTGTTTCGTCACGCCGACGGCTTGCCTCTTCAAAAACGGTCGGATCAATTCCGGTGTATAAGATTTGCGGTGTTGGGGTTGGCGATTTTGGATGGGGCGGGGCGAAGGATTCGGCGACCGCCTGCGAACATGGCAGAATATCGGTTGCATAACGAAAAATCCAAGGGCGTCCGAAAGCATGATGAACCAATCGGCGATAGAATCGGGGATTTTCGTATTGGGTGGCGTGAACCGACATAACGCGAACCGAAACCTGTTCCTGAGCAGCAATACGTAAAATTTCACCGGACAAATCGAACTGATGAACATGCACCGCATCATAACCCCCGTTTCGCAAAATGTTTCGGACGCCGGACAAATACGGGTTGCCCCAAGTGCAGGGCAACGGGCTTTTTGAAAACGGAACCCGATACACTGTTGAACCAAGTTGGCGAATTTCCTGCACAAGGTTGCCGTCATCAAGACTGAGCAGGAAATCAAACCGGAGACGCGGATCATGTTGATGAAACAGATCGAGAATCCATTTTTCCGCGCCGCCAACACGGTTCAAGACCCCGAATACCTGCAAAACACGAATCGGATTAGAAATAGAAATAGTCATCGATGTTCAATTTGTTAGCGACGGGGGCTTGCCCCCGAAATGATTGTCTCCGAAATGATTGATTCTTTTCGTACGCTTGCGCCCGCCATCAATCAATTTCGTCCGCAATCAATTTAAGGAGAAAGTACTCGTTGATTAATATTCGTCGGGGGCAAGCCCTCGTTATACCACCCATCTTTTAACATACATTTTTTCAATAGTCGCGCAGCGACGACATCATGCATAACCGGTGATGGAGCGCAGCGCAATCACCGGAC
>JAISQH010000305.1 GCA_031274385.1 Planctomycetaceae bacterium
ATCCGGTGATTGCGCTGCGCTCCATCACCGGTTATGCATAATAACGTCGCTAGCGCGACTAATTTCAATATTACTTTATCGTTCCAATTTAAAAGACTTAATTGAAAATAGACAGTTACTTATTTTGTTGTTTGTGATTACCGATGGATCATGTCTTGCACGGTGGTTCCGGCGGGAATCATCGGCAGAACATGTTCCTGATACGGAATAACAATGTCAAGCAAAAACGGATTCGGACTGTCAATCATTTGTCTGATCCCTGCCGCGAGTTGCGTTTTATCGGAAACATGCAACGCGTCCCAACCGTATCCTTTGGCAATCGTTACGTAATCAGGATAACGTACCACCGGACTAATTCCTGTTCCCTTGCCGAATGTTTCAGGATTGTCAATCGGTCCCAAATAGGTTTGGGCACGATTCGATTGATGGAACCGGTCTTCCCATTGAACCACCATGCCAAGATGTTGATTGTTCAAAAGCATCACCTTGACCGGAATCTTTTCACAATAACAGGTTGCCATCTCCTGAATGTTCATCTGGAAACTACCGTCCCCGTCAATGTCAATCACCAACGTTTCAGGACAAGCAAGCTTCGCGCCCATCGCCGCCGGAAGACCAAAACCCATCGTTCCAAGACCGGCACTGGATATCCATGTTCGCGGCTTGGTGAAACGATAATACTGCGTTGACCACATTTGATGTTGACCCACTCCGGTTGCAATAATGGTCGCCCTGTCTTGGGTCGCTTTCCAAAGTTCTTCAATGGCATGTTGCGGTACAATATTCGGGGAATTTTTGTCATATAAAAGAGGCATTTCCTTTTTCCAAACATCAATTTTGTGATGCCAGTCATTCAATTCCGGTATCGGTTTGTGTACGCTTAACTTACTGAGAATCTGTTGCAAAACCGTTTTCACATCGCCGATAATCGGGAAATCCGCTTCCTTGACCTTGTTTATTTCCGACGGATCAATTTCAACATGAACAATCATCGCTTGTTTGGCAAACTCCGACGGTTTACCGGTAACACGGTCATCGAACCGAACTCCCAAAGCCAGAAGCAAATCACTTTCATGAACCGCGTGATTGGCATACGCCGTTCCATGCATTCCGATCATTCCGAGTGCCAATTCGTGGTTGCGCGGAAAAATCGAAAGCCCCATCATTGTTGTTGTTACCGGAATTTGTGTGACTTCGGCTAATCTCAGAAGTTCCGCCGCCGCACCCGACGACACAACACCGCCGCCTGCATAAATCACCGGTCGCTTCGCCTTCCTCATCACCTCAATAACACGATCAAGCAATTCATCAGAAGGCGTTTCGAAAACTCGGTTGTAACCGGGTAAATTCATCGGAGCATCGAAATTCGGAACACATTGAGCAACCTGAATATTTCTCGGCACATCAATCAACACCGGACCGGGACGTCCGGTTGTTGCAATATACACCGCTTCCCGAACAATCCGGGTTAAATCGTTCACATCAGTAACAAGATAATGATGCTTCGTAATACTGCGGCAAACTTCAACCATCGGCGTTTCCTGAAACGCATCGCTGCCGATGGATTCCGTACTAACCTGACCGGTAATCGCAAGCATCGGAATACTGTCCATTTTGGCATCAGCAATCGTCGTCACCAGATTGGTTGCCCCCGGTCCGCTGGTCGCCATACAAACGCCCACTTTACCGGTGGCACGAGCATAACCCTGAGCCGCAAAACCGCCGCCTTGCTCATGACGCGGAAGAACAACCCGAATCTTGTCCCGAAACCGAGTCATCGCTTGATGCAAAGGAATACTAAAACCACCCGGATAAGCAAAAATCGTCGTGACTCCGTTGTCAACAAGAGATTGAATTAAAATATCGGCTCCACTCATTTTGCTTTTTTCCAAAATAGGTTTCGCCTCCGAACTGTTTTTGTTAGATAATTTCGACATGGGATCATTGTAATTTGTGATGGGTACTTTATTTCTAAAACCCGAAATCTCAACCGGTAATCTTGTAGGTAGTATAATACCGCAAACATCACTTTACTCAAGGGGAGTCAGCCGATCAGCCAAGTTTAATAGACTTGTTACATTATTGTTGTGATTGTCAACAGATTTTACAGATTTTACAGATTCGTTTTTTATGAAAATCTGTAAAATTTGGTATCATCTGCTGACAAAACTAAAATTCCATTACTCTCTTTTTCAAGTTTTGGAACAAGTCTATTGAAAATCTTTCGTACTTCTTTGTGTCTTTGTGTGCAACTCATTCTGAACTTTGCGCATCAATTCAAGGGGAGTTTTTGCCAATTCTCCAACGAAATTGACTTTACCGATTATAGAAATTACGTTGAATATGCAAATTTTATCTGTTAGGCATATTGACAAACTGTCATGTTTGTGTCAAATTTTCAGGGAGAATTAAAATGATCGAAGATGTTTCGGGCAAGTTTTGGATTCCGATGTTGGTGTCCGGCTCAAACAGGACTTCGCGTTTCGTTCAAACAATTAAGGAGTACACGATGTTAAGAAAAATGATTCCACTTTGCATGACGGTTGTTTTTGCGGTTCTTTTTGCTGTTGCCGTTTCGGCGGAGGAAGCAGTCAAAGCAACCGCTCCGGTTGATGGTGTTGTTGCGGCGGACACTGTTTCCGAACCTTCTTGCGGCGGCTGTATTGATCCGAAAGTCGTTTTCGGAAAAAGATTGGTTGTTCTTCGAAAAACGTTGCGAATCCGCACGCCCGCCCAATGCGATCCGCAAACGGACGACGCGGGCGAATTGGTTCGGATTCCGGCGTTTAAGAAGTTGCAACACGGTTTTGCCAAAACACGCGTTTGGGTGGGAAAGCCTTGCGGTTGCGAAGGTGCGTGTGAGTGCGTCAAACCGGTCACCTGCACTTGTCCTAAGACTTGCCCCGATCAATGGGTTTCGTTTCCGGCTTATAAGAAGGGGCTTTTCAGTCTCCGAAGTGTCGAAGCGTGGAAACCGGTTCCAGCCTGCCATTAAGCCGAGTAACCAGACCATTTTATTTTGTTAATCAATCCCGCCTCAAGCCGGGCAGCATCCGCGCCCGGCTTAATCTTGCGCCTTGCGGAAAATCTTTCCCAGTACCAAGTTCTCTCATTTTTATTGCCTCATTGTTATTTGGGGGGAATTTTTCACAGGAAGGTTAATTAAGAAAAGGTAAGGGAAGAATAAACTTGTTCCATTATTGTTGTTATTGTCAACAGATTTTACAGATTTTACAGATTCGTTTTTTATGAAAATATGAAAATTTGTAAAATCTGCTGACAAAACTAAAAAACCATTTGTGTGCAACTTATCTCAAACTCGATTGATCGGCGGCAAGTTTCCGTCCGTCTCTTGATTTTCATTTATTTTCTGCGAAAATGAAAAATCAAAATTATTGGTCAAAATATACTTTCGGCGGTCATAAATGTATGTTTTTACCCTGTAGAGGCGGGAAGGCTAGAGGCAGGAAGGCGTTAGCGACGGGGGCTTGCCCCCGAAATAATCGGTTATTTTTGACAGCAAGTCGCCCATCTCGTCGGTCGCAAGCGACCGTCGCTAACGCCTAACGTCTCACCTGCCTAACGTCATTTTTATGACCGCCGGAAGTATAATTAGCCAAAATGATTGACCAAAATAAGTACCAAAAATTGCGTACACAACTGTGTTCGTCGTATTTTTTATTCTCAAACCCTTTGGAGACAACCATGCCAGCATTTCCCGAAGTTAAAAAACCAGTTTTATTTGAAGGTCCCGAATCGAAAAATCCTTTGGCGTTCCGGTATTACGATCCGGGCGAAAAAGTCGAAGGAAAAACGATGAAAGATCATTTTCGTTTCAGTGCCGCTTACTGGCACACCATGCGCGGCGCCGGTTCCGATCCGTTCGGTCCCGGTACAATGCTTCGCCCTTGGGAAGGCAAAGATACCGTTGCCAACGCCCAAAAACGAGTCAAAGTCTTTTTTGAATTTCTCGAAAAACTTCAAATGCCCTTTTACGCATTCCATGACCGTGATATTGCCCCGGAAGGCAATTCGCTCAAGGAAACCAACGAGAATCTTGATGCGGTTGTCAAGATTTTTAAGGAAGAACAACAACGAACCGGCATAAAATTGTTGTGGGGAACTGCCAATCTGTTCGGTAATCCGCGTTTCATGCACGGAGCCGCAACAAGTTGCAATGCCGACGCGTTTGCGTTTGCGGCGGCTCAGGTCAAAAAGGCGCTCGAAGTCACAAAAGAACTCGGCGGTGACGGTTACACATTCTGGGGAGGACGCGAAGGTTACCAATGTATCTGGAATACCGACATGAAACGCGAAATCGATCATTTGGCAAAATTCATGCACATGGCAGTTGATTACGCCAAAGAAATCGGTTTCAAAGGTCAGTTTTATTTCGAACCGAAACCAAAAGAACCAACAAAACATCAATACGATTTTGATTCCGCTGCGTGTATTAATTTTCTCCGTGCTTACGGTCTTGAAAAACATATCAAGATGAATATTGAAACCAATCATGCCACATTGGCTGGTCATTCCGTCGAACACGAACTGGAATACGCCGGAAGTCAGGGATTTTTGGGATCGGTTGATGCGAACACCGGTGATACCTTGCTTGGTTGGGACACTGACCAATTTCCGACCAACGTCTATGAAACAACCAAGATGATGTTGGTGATTCTGAAATACGGCGGTTTCAAAACCGGCGGACTGAACTTTGACGCCAAAGTCCGGCGTGAAAGTTTCGAGCCGATTGACTTGTTTTACGCGCACATCGGCGGAATGGACGCTTTTGCTTTGGGCTTGAAAATCGCGGCAAAAATTCGTCAAAGCGGTGAAATCGCGCAGATGGTCAAAGACCGTTACGCTTCGTGGGACAGCGGTATTGGAGCCGAAATCGAAGCAGATAAACACGATTTCAAATCGCTCGAAAAGTACATGCTCAAAAAAGGAAACGCCGATCCCAACCAATCAGGACGGCAGGAACTGTTTGAAAATATTGTCAACCGGTTTACGTTTTAATAGTGGGGAGTGTGAAGTGGGGAGTGGGGAGTGTCGCAAGCGATTTACTTTTCGCTTTCCGCTTCCTACTCTTTAACTTTTTCAACACTTTTCACTTCCCCACTTCCCACTTCCCACTTCCCACTCCCCACTACTAAAATGCCGCGAATTTTTCTGATTTTGATTCTTTACTTTTCGTATTTCCCGGCATACTTTCCGGCATTGGTTTTTTGTGCTGACTTGGATTGTGTTCTTTATCGGGGCGACGCGAGAGCAAGCGGTTGCGTCACGGAAACGGCTGCGTTTTCGGAATCGCTCAAGATTTTTTGGGAATATCGGCTCGAAAAAGGCTGGTTTCAGGCAACTGCCATTATTGTCAGTGATTCCGAATACGGTGACACGGTATATGTCGGCAGCAGTGACGACGGCATGTTGGCATTCGACCTGAAAAACGGCAAACTCCGTTGGAAATATCCGTTGGAACTCGGCGTTTTGGCTCCGGCGGCGTATTCGAATCATTTGATTTTTTTCGGCGATACGGATGGAATCTTGTACGCTCTTGATGCCCAAACCGGTAAAGAACGCTGGAAATTCAAAACCGGCGGAACAATTGACAACAGCCCGAATATCGACGCCCAAACAAACCGTGTTTTAATCGGTTCTCAGGCTGGTTCTTTGTACGCATTGGACACCGCAACCGGTCAACCCGCTTGGGAATACAAAACCAATGATCAAATTCGTTGT
The DNA here is from genome assembly GCA_031274385.1 of Planctomycetaceae bacterium. Classification (GTDB taxonomy): domain Bacteria; phylum Planctomycetota; class Planctomycetia; order Pirellulales; family Thermoguttaceae; genus WRKP01. The sequence goes on from JAISQH010000305.1 coordinate 5,743, forward strand.
TTTC
>JAISQH010000329.1 GCA_031274385.1 Planctomycetaceae bacterium
TTTTTCGTTTTTTGAAAAAAAACTTCCCTGCCGGATGAAGAACTAATTAAATGAAGACCTAATTCTAATTCCTTTTCGCTCTAAGACAACCGCCCCCCCCGCCCAAAACATAACGGTCTCTTTTTCCTTTGTGCGCAAAGGAAACCGGCGTCTCAAAGATTATTTGAAACGCCGGACGAAGTTTTAATGATTGAGATGGAATCATTGAAAACAAAGCGTTGATTAGTGTCCGCAAGGACAACCGGAACCATAACCCCATTCAGGTTCTCCATAACCGGAATAGTACGGATCATGTCCGCCTCTTGAGAATAACCGCGACAGTAAATTCCGAATCGGTGTACGTTGGTATCCGGCATAACCGTAACCACAAGGATCAGCACATGGATCGGTAACTTGTTCGGCAACACAGGGCGGTTGAACCGGAGCACCGCACAATTTACGCGGTACCGGTGCACAAACAGGTTGCGGCGCACAAGGCGGGCAAGGGTTGCACGGATTGGCAATGTACGGTGTGCAGGGGCGACGAACGAACGGACGGAATGGACACGGATGCGGTACCGGATAACAACCCTGTACTGCCTGACCGTTTTCGACAACTGCTGTTTCAATCGGCGTTCCTTCCGGTACAGCGGCTTCCTGAGCGAAACTCACGCTGTTCAAGACGAGTGCCAACGAAAAAACGATTGCGAGAGTCAACAACTTTTTCATCTGTTTTTCTCCTTCTAAAATGGGGAACTGTTGACATCGGAAACCCTTCATCCGATTTTACACGACGAATTGACAGGGAATTTGGCTTCGACCAAATGTTTCCGACTTAATTGCTAAAGTAACTGCAAATCACTGCTGAAATGCTTTACGTAAATATAATACTATCGAATTTCAAAAAAACAATAATTTATCTCAAATATTTTACTTTTTTTGCCTATTTTCTCCATTTTTTCTACAGATTTTTCCGTTGACGCGTTCTTCTGACTTTTAATCCAACCTGACGGCTTGTCAAAAACGATAAAACTAATACAATCGTAATCGAAAAGTTGAAGTCACGGATTCATCCGGTGTTTCATCTGTTCACCATCGTCCTTTCATGAACCATTGAATTATTTAAACCGTGCTGGTACAAGGAATTACCAATATGGAATCGATTTTGGAGTTGACGGAAGGGGATTTTGATCGAACTGTTTTGAAGTCAAAAATTCCCGTCTTGGTTGATTTTTGGTCTCCGTCTTGTGGACCGTGCCGAATGATTACGCCGGTTTTGGAAGAACTCGCAAAAGAAAATGACGGCGATGTTAAGATTGCCAAAGTTAATATTGCGGAATTTCCTCAAATCGGAGCCAAATTTGGTGTCGAAATGCTTCCGACGTTTCTTTTCTTCAACAACGGAAATGTTGTCGAACGAATGGTCGGTGCCCAATCGAAAAATAAATTACAAAACGCTTTAGATGAAATTGAGTAAAAATAATGAAAACTCTTAGTACAAAATCAGCACCGGCAGCAATCGGTCCGTATTCGCAAGGTGTTATCAGTAACGGCTTTTTGTTCACTTCGGGTCAGATTCCTTTAGTTCCGGCAACGATGGAGTTGATTGAAGGTTCCATCGAAGACCAAACGCGGCAAGTTCTCAAAAATCTTGACGCCGTCTTGGCGGAAGCGGGAACTTCGTGGAACCGTGTCGTAAAAACAATCGTTTTTCTGACGGATCTTGCCGATTTTAGCAAGATGAATGCTCTTTATGAAGAACATCTCGGCGATGCCCGTCCGGCACGTAGTACTGTTCAAGTTGCGGCATTGCCTCGTGGTGCTGAAATCGAGATCGAATTGGTTGCTGAAGTGAAGTTGCCGGCAGTTTTTCAACCAATAACCCACAGTTAATCGATTTTGCCCCAAAGCCTCTGGCAACTGACAACTATTTATTACTATTATGGTTAATTCTTCCAATAGCGGTAACGATGTTTTCGATATTCGGCGTATCAAGCGGCTTGTCGAGTTGATGCAGGAAAACGGATTGACGGAACTCGATATTCAGCAATCGGATATGCGAATCCAACTCAAACGGAATGTTCCGGTAATAACGGTTCCGGCAGTGACGGTTCCGTCCATGACGGTTCCGACGGCTCAGGCAACAGCAGTTTCGGCAACTTCGACAACAGCGTCTCCGAACTCTGTTTCAGACTCTCAGGACGAAAAAAATGTTCAGATTATCAAAAGTCCTATGGTAGGAACATTTTATGTTTCGCCCAAACCGGATGCTCCGGCATTTGTCAAGATTGGCGATTCTGTCAATGCGGATACGACGGTCTGCCTGATCGAAGCCATGAAGGTTTATAATGAAATTCAAGCGGAGTGTTCCGGCAAAGTTGTTGCGGTTCTTGCCCAAAACGGCGAAACCGTCGAATTTGGAAAACCGCTCTTTCGTGTAACAAAAGAAGAATAAGGTAAACCGTTCCGTTAACGGAGTTTAAAAGATTCTTTTTTAGGAAACTTCTCAAAACTCATTTTTAACCACGAAAAACACAAAAAAACATGAAAGGATTTTTGTTATCAC
>JAISQH010000340.1 GCA_031274385.1 Planctomycetaceae bacterium
CATTAAAGTAACTAAAAATAAAGAGACAAAACGTGCTGAGATTTCTTGGACAAAAAAAGATTCGTGGCAAGATTGGGCAGCGTTGTCGGATGGCTGTTATCTTTTACGTACAAATATTACGAACTGGTCGGCGGAGGATTTGTGGAAAGCGTACATTCAGTTAACGGAAGCCGAATCTGCATTCCGTATCGAAAAAAGTGATTTGCGAATCCGTCCGATCCGGCATCAAAAAGAAGAACGCGTTTTGGTACATATTTTGGTTTGTTTCTTGGCTTATGTGTTACGAAAAACATTGGGACAAATGGTCAAACATGCCGGGTTGGGCGATGAGCCAAGACGAATCCTGGACAAAATCGGAAACATTTCGCTCGTCGATGTCGTTTTGCCAACAAAATCCGATACAAAAATCAAAAAACGCTGCATCACACAACCAACCGAACACCAAAAAATCCTACTACAATACCTAAAATTAAACCTCCCAAAACAATTCAATAAAAAATAATTTGCAAGCCAATGTAGTGGAAATTTCCGACCAACAACATTGGTAGTTTAAGCGTCTGAGCTAGGTGACTGTGGAACTTGGGCTAACCCCGCAATACCACACAAAAAAAGATTATAACACAAATAAAAAAATGCGCAAATTTACCCAATCTACCAAACAAAGTGTCCAAGTTGCCCAAAATGCCTATCATGGTGCGTTAGCCCTGTACAAACCCCCAATCACAAATCTTCCCCACAAAATCCAAATTCATCAGGAAAATCTTGCAGCCATTCCGAAGGTTTTTGGGAAATTTTCAAAAAAAATCGGGAAACAGCATAAATTCGTCTTGACCGAAACAGTAATTTTTCATATCCTCTTGCGATCATGAAAATGATGTCACGCAAGGATGCCTGACGGTAATCGAACCAGCATTTGGGCGGCTTCGGCTTGACCTGCGGTTCGCGTAGTGCATTCCAACGCAGGATGCGGAGGAACGCTCCGAAAATTTTTAAGAGAAGGAAAAGGAATTCTTTCTCTTTCCTTTTTCATTCGGTATGTTCGGGTTATATCGATTGGCAAAGTTTCACCGCCGGTTTAATGGATTAATCCGGCGGTTTTTTTGTTTTTCAGAAAACAGCGTCAGTTTTTTTCGAAAATCCAAGACAATCACTCAAAAATCGGAATGGCAATATGTTATCTTTGTCCACGAACTTGTTCGATCAAAGAAGGGGAATTCGGGTTCTGCGGGATTCGCCAATGTCAGAACGGAAACGTCGTTCTGGCAATCTACGGCAGTAACACAGGCTTGGCGGTTGATCCTGTTGAGAAAAAACCACTCAATCATTTTTATCCCGGCTCACAAGTTTTGTCCTTTGGTACAATCGGCTGCAATTTTCATTGCCGGTTTTGCCAAAATTGGTTCACCGCCCGGTCAAAAGATGTGACGCAACTCAGAACATCCGCCACACCGGAACAAATCGTTCATCAAGCCAAACAGTTTGGCTGTCAAAGTGTCGCCTTCACCTACAATGAACCGATTATTTGGGCAGAGTACGCGTTGGAAGTTGCCCGGCTTTGCCGTCAGCAAGGACTCAAAACAATTGCCGTGTCCAACGGTTTCATTTCAGAGAAAGAACGCAGCGTGTTTTTCGATCAAATGGACGCCGCCAACATTGATCTTAAATCGTTTTCCGATGATTTTTATCGAAAACATTGCGGCGGGCGATTGGAACCGGTATTGGAAACGCTCTGTTATCTTGCCCAACAGTCTTCCACGTGGCTCGAAGTAACAACGCTCCTGATTCCGTCGTTGAACGATTCCGACGCGGAAATCGAATTGCTTTCAAAATGGTTGGTTCGGAATCTTGGTTCGGAAACGCCGTTGCATTTTTCGGCGTTCCGCCCGGCGTATCAACTCACCGAGTTACCGGCAACCCCGCCGCAAACCTTGTTCCGGGCACGTGAAATTGCTCTTTCGGCGGGACTTTGCTTTGTTTATACCGGTAATATTGACGATCCTGCCGGTCAAACAACTTATTGTCCACAATGTCATCAAGCGGTTATTTCACGTCATCGTTATCAGATTGACGAGTACAGGATTGACAATGAATCCTGTTGCCAATTCTGCGGGCAAACAATTGCCGGACAATTCGCGGACGGCGGGGAATTGGCTGATGAACACGGTTTTGAAAACCGGCACAACACGGAGAAAACCTGAACAACCCTCATTTCAAACCGTACATCTTGACATTTTACCTTCCGAACGGATACAATAAGGACAGAGATCAGGTGTTAAAAATAACTGACCGGAAAATTATTATTGGTACGACAAAATTATGTTCCTTTTCAAGTCGAATACGTTTTGGACGGTTCACACGCCGGCAAAACTCAATCTTTTCTTTGAAGTTTATGGAAAACGTGAAGACGGATTCCATGAGATTGTTTCGGTTGCCGTACCGATCCGGCTTTTCGATACATTGACATTTGAACCGGTTTCGGGAGAAGAAATTCATTTTACTTGTCAGGGCGGTACGTTGGATATTCCGGTTGGTGAAGAAAATATAGTTGTCCGTGCGATTCGGCTTCTTCAAAAGCGAACAGGGGTTGTTCGGGGAGCCAATATCCGGTTGTTCAAACGGATTCCGAGTCAGGCGGGTCTTGGCGGCGGTTCCAGTGATGCGGCGGCGGTTTTCCGAATTGCCCGGCACGCTTGGAATTTGAACATTCCCGATGACGAACTGATTGCCCTTGCTGCCGAAATCGGAAGTGATTGCCCGATTTTTTTTCATCGGAACGCCAGTCTCAGTGTGGGGCGCGGCGAAACGATCCGGTCAATTGGTTTGGTGCCGAAACTCCATTTTGTACTCCTGAAGCCGAAAGAAGGACTTTCAACCGCGAAAGTTTATCAACAATGTATGCCTTGCCATGACCGCCGGTTCCGTTACGCGGAAGAATTGATTGCTGAGTTGAAAAAAGGTGATTTAGTCCGAATCGGACAACATTTTTTCAATCGTCTTGAGTTTCCTGTTCAGGCAATATGGTCATCATTCGGTCAGGTCATGGCGAAATTGAAAAGATTAGATTGTCTTGCTGTGCGGATGAGCGGAAGTGGAACAACATTTTATGGACTTTGCCGAAACGCCCGACATGCTCGATTTGTTGCCGGTCAGCTTCGTCAATGTGTTACTAAGAGCGACGACGTTTTAGTGACGAGTAACTGATTCAACGATTATTTGTTGCTTTTAAGGAGTCTTAACATGGAAATTACCGAAGTTCGAGTCAAATTGATGGAGGAGCCGGGCGAACGTCTTAGGGCGTTTTGTTCGATTACGTTTGACGGCAGTTTTGTTGTGCGTGATTTGAAGATCATCGACGGGACGAACGGACCGTTTGTGGCGATGCCCAGCCGTAAACTCACTGCCCATTGTCCGCGTTGCCGTTGCAAGAACCACCTCAAAGCGTCTTATTGCAACCAATGCGGTCACAAGTTCGAGGAGATCGCTGAAATACGGGACGAATCGGGGCGCAATAAGCTTTACGCCGATATTGCGCATCCGATCAATTCGGCATGCCGTGAAGCGATTCAGGGGCGAGTTGTCCGGGCGTTTGAGGAAGAGCTGGAAAAATCGAAACTTCCCGGTTATATCTCGTCGTATGATGATTACGGTGATTCCGGCGACGAAGGAACAGGCGATTTCGCGCCGGAAGGACCTCATTTTGCGTTGCCGGGACACGCAACGAACTCAACCCGAAAGAAAAAGAACGAATTCGGTGCGGGTATCTTTGAGTAATCAGTAGCCGGTAGGGGTGAGTGTGTGATTTGGGGGTTGTGGTTTGGGATTTGTGATTTGGGGGACGCAAGCGAATCACAAACCACAAACTCCTAACTCTCACGTTCTTAAACTCGTAACTTGCGTCTTTGAACGCGGAATTGACAATTTGGGTACTACCAAGTTCTCTCATTTCCATTGCACAATTTTTATTCGGAGGAATCATTCACAGGAAGTTAATCCGAAGTTCCGAATCGTTTTTTTTTTAAGTTCCTACTGACACGCTCTTTATGACTTTTTTTGTCAGTTGGAACTGTCTACAATGTTAATTTGAGTCGTTGGTGGTGTTGATTAGTTTGATTAGTTCATTTTGGAAATTGTTGGGTGGTGGTTATTTTGTTGAAGCAGACGTTCTCGTTTTCATTTTTGTTTTTGATTTGGCATTGGGTGAGACAGATTGTTGAAAGGCGGTTCAGCAAGGTTCGGAAACTTTGTGTTGGAGGAACCGTCTCGGATTCGTTGGCGGAATGCTCGTTGGAGTTTTCTCTTGCACGGCGAGTTTTTTTGTTTTTGACATTTTCGTTTGGAGTGGCGGTGATGACGGGGTTGCGATTCGATCTTGTTT
>JAISQH010000435.1 GCA_031274385.1 Planctomycetaceae bacterium
TGATTGACAATGATAAAGTTTGATATATATTGATAGAGTCGTCTGTTGACAGGGTGAAAGTGTAAATTCATACCCCATCAACACTTATAGCAAATCAGACACCGTATAATGACCGTGACACGGAAGGATATGTTACCTTTTCAGGGTATTGATACAGTGTATTGATAAAAGCCGCGATGGGAAGACTCCACAAAATCCGAGATCATCAGAAAAAATATAATTTTAACCACGAAAGATACAAAAAAACACGAAGGTGAAGATTTTTATAATTTCATATTACAAAAAACTTACAAATCAATTCTTTTTGTTATTTCGTGAAATTTTTTTGTTTTTCGTGGCAGAGTTTTTATTTTTAGAAATTCCCCGCTAAATTAATCAAATAACATGGATAATCTGTTTGCTGAAATGGGAATCACGTTTGATGATGTGCTTCTCGAACCGCAGTATGCGGACTTTGTTCCGTCCGAAGTCGATGTTCGTACGCAAATAACACGGCGAATCCGATTGACAGTTCCGCTGATGAGTTCGCCAATGGACACGGTTACGAAGTCCGCAATGGCAATTGCGCTGGCTCAGGAAGGCGGAATCGGCATTATTCACAAAAATCTCTCCATCGAAGATCAAGCCGAAGAAGTTGCCAAAGTAAAACGGAGTGCCAACGGAATTATTCGTCACCCGGCAACCTTACCGCCAACAGCAACTGTTGAAGCGGCACAAACGATTATGGATCAGCAAAATGTCTCAGGAGTTCCGGTTATTCTGGAAGACGGCAGGCTTTGCGGAATTTTGACACGGCGCGATTTGCGTTTCCTTGAAAATCGGGACATAAAAATTTCCGAAGTCATGACCTCCGTAAATCTCGTTACCGCAACCGGTAACGTCACTCTGGAAATAGCGGAAAAAATTTTAATGGAAAAAAAAGTGGAGAAATTGCTCCTTGTTGACGATTCGTATAGATTGACAGGTCTTATTACAATCAAAGACATTGACAAGATGCGGAGTTTCCCACGGGCTTGTAAAGATGAACAAGGTCGGTTACGGGTCGGAGCCGCAGTTGGTGTTTTGGATGAAGAACGGGTCGAACGCTTGGTAAAGCAAGATGTTGATTTGCTTGTTGTGGACAGTGCTCACGGTCATTCCAACAATGTCATTGAAACAATCCGCCAAATCAAAAAGCGGTATAATATTGATGTTGTGGCAGGAAATGTGGCGACAGCAGCGGGAGCAAAAGCCTTAGCGAATGCAGGAGCGGACGCTGTAAAGGTCGGTATCGGACCGGGGTCAATTTGTACCACGCGAGTTGTTTCGGGAGTTGGAGTTCCGCAGATTACCGCAATTACCCGTGCTGCGGAAGCCTTGAAAGGAACTGATATTTCGGTGATTGCTGACGGCGGAATCCGTTATTCCGGCGATATTACGAAAGCGATTGCCGCCGGAGCGCACGCCGTGATGATCGGAGGACTGTTTGCCGGACTTGAAGAAAGTCCGGGCGATTTGATCCTGTATCAAGGACGAACTTATAAAAGTTATCGGGGAATGGGATCAATGGGGGCGATGATTCAAGGTTCCAGTGACCGTTATCGCCACGTTAAAGGAACCACACCGGACAAACTGGTTCCCGAAGGTGTCGAGGGACGAGTTGCTTACAAAGGTCAACTCGGACCGTTTGTGTATCAGTTAGTTGGCGGACTTCGGGCTGGAATGGGTTATTGCGGCACCAAAACAATTGAAGACCTTCGGACGAAATCCCGATTTATTCGGATTTCACCGGCAAGTGAAAAAGAAAATCATCCTCACGATATCGTGATCACGCAGGAAGCACCGAATTATAGTAGTGAATAACCGTTACCAACCGTTGACAGTTACTGTTCGCGGTTCATAACAAACCGGGAAGGAGCCTAGTTAAATGAAAATTGATCGTATTTCAAACGTAATCTTAACGGTAATCGTTTGTTTTTTAATGCAAACGGTTTTGGTGTGGGCGGATTCTTCCCAATGGAGTAAAAGTGACGGCGGCATGACCACCAGTCGGAATCTCCACTGGGCAAAACCGAACGCTGTCACCAGACCTGCCAATCCTGCTGTAACAACCAATCAGCAAATTGCGGTTAGTTATCCGGCGTCTGGAGTTCAGCAGGTTCAATATCTTCAACCAACTTCGGCAACACCGTTGACTCCGGCACAACAAGATTTGATGTACCCGGAAAAACGTCCGCAAACGAAAACGCCGCCAACCGGAGCAACATTGACGCCGTTAATTCCGAGCAATCCGCCTTCGACGTTTAATCGTCCAAAAGAAACGACTACCGATTCCGAAACGCAACAGAGGCAGAATCGTTCCACCAATAATTCTTCGGAAAGTCGTTCCGTTCATTCTTCGACGGCAACAATTCCGACTCCGAAGTTACCGCAACCGGTTTCGACTGAACTCAAAAATCCGGCAATTCAAACGGATTCGGTGATTCAATCCGGTACCGTTCCGGCTCCGACTCCGAGCGATACATTGGTTGATGCAGGCGGGGCGGGGCGGGGCATTGTTTGTCCTGACAAAGCCGGATTCAAATCGATTAAAGAAATTTCATTTGATATTCGACCCATGCCGGGCGAATTGCCTAAAGAATGTCCATTGATAACCACGTCTTATAACGGACGCCATTTCTCGCAAACTTGTTTTCAATGGAAGGCTTCTTCCGTGTGTACGAAGGCGGCTTACTTTGAAGATACCCAATTAGAGCGTTATGGTCATTCGGTTTGTCCGCTTTTCCAACCGGTTATTTCGGGAGCCAAGTTTTTCCTGACGGTTCCGTTGTTGCCGTACAAAATGGGAATTACTCCGCCGAACGAATGTGTATACACGTTAGGACATTATCGCGCCGGAAATTGTGCGCCGTACATGCTTGATCCGTTCCCGATTTCGGTTCGTGCGGTGTTATTTGAAGCGGCGGCGGTTGGCGGAGCGGTTGCTCTGATTCCGTAAAATAAAATACGTCAAAAACGGGTTTTGGGTTTACCTTGCTCTTTTGGGTTGCGGCTTTTAGCGGCAACTTTGAAAATTATTTTTTATTGAATTGTTTTGGGAGGTTTAAACCGAAGTTCCAGATCGTTTTTTTTCTAAGTTCCGACTGACACGTTCTTTATGACTTTTTTTGTCAGTTGGAACTGTCTACAAGTTTAATTCGGGTCGGTGGTGGGTTTGATTTGTTTTATTTGTTTGATGAGTTCATTTTGGAAAACGAAATAAATGAAAAATAGAAGAAGCGGTGATAATCGGGGTATTCATTCCCGAAGTAAAATTCCTGATTGTTTCGGAGTTTGTGGTAGGTTTACATTTGAAAGGAAAATTCTGAT
>JAISQH010000439.1 GCA_031274385.1 Planctomycetaceae bacterium
CTGAACCCATGAACAATAATTCATAACGAAAGAATCAAGTTACTGAACAAAAACAATCACGAATAACGAAAAAAACCGACGCGGTGTTACATAAAGCGTGCGGTGGCGAAAAAAGTACGCCCATCACAAAAAAATTCAGGAGGTGTTGTCAGTGATCAAAAATAAATAACACAGCAACCAAAAAAATAAAACAAAAAATAAACGTAAACCCCTACCACAAAAGATTACAGCGGCATTAGGGCAACGCCCGATGCTATGATATGAAGCCCCTTCGGGGCGTTTTAAGGAACTTAGAGAAAAGGTCTAATAAATCCACAATAGGAAGACTCCGCAAAATCCGAAATAATCAGGTTTTTTCATTAGACGCGGACTTCGGCATTTACGAGCGTCAGGATATCTTCATAACGGCGTCGGATTGGTTCGATTTGTTCGGCGATCAACTCGTCAACCTGTTCCGGCGAACGCCCGATAAATGCCGACGCCTCCGACTCCGCATCGATGTTAATTCCCGCGAACGCCGGATCGTTTCGAATACGATTCAACAGATCATTTTCACCACCTTCCGTTTTGACAACAGTTGCCGCCGCTTGAGAATGTCGGCGAATCCGTTCGTGCAACTCCTGCCGGTCACCGCCGCGCTCCACCGCCGCCATCAGAATATTTTCCGTTGCCATAAAGGGAAGTTCCGAGCGGAGATTTTTTTCAATCACTTTCGGATAAACAACCAACCCTTCCGCAATATTCTGATATAAAATCAACACCGCATCCAATGCCAGAAACGCTTGCGGCAAAACGAGCCGGCGGTTGGCACTGTCATCAAGTGTCCGCTCTAACCATTGTGTCGCCGCCGTCACCGGAGGACTCGTTTGCAGGCTCATCACAAACCTCGACAACGAACAAATCCGCTCACTCCGCATCGGATTCCGTTTGTACGCCATTGCCGAAGAACCAATTTGTTGAGTCTCAAACGGTTCCTCCATTTCCTTACGGTGAGCCAGAAGCCGAAGGTCAACCGCAAATTTGTGCGAACTCTGCGCAACCCCCGACAAAACATCCAGAATCTGAGAATCCATTTTTCTCGGATAAGTCTGTCCCGTCACCGCAAACGATTCCATACCGATCTTGGCACAAAAGAGCCGTTCCAGTTGCCGGACTTTTTCGTGGTTGCCGTTGAACAATTTCAAAAAACTGGCTTGTGTTCCGGTGGTTCCTTTGTTGCCGAGAGTTTTGATTTTTTCGATTCGGTGTTCGATTTCGGCAAGATCGAGAATCAAATCGTAAGCCCAAAGACAGACCCGGCGTCCTACTGTGGTTGGTTGAGCCGGTTGAAGATGGGTGAACGACAGGCAGGGCAAATCGCGGTATTTCCACGCCAAACGCCCCAACCGATCAATTACCGCTGCTAAACGGTTGCGAATTAAGATGAGTGCTTCGCGGAGCAAGATCGCATCGGTGTTGTCGGTGACAAAACAACTCGTCGCACCAAGATGAATAATCGGTCGGGCATTGGGACAAACATCGCCGTAAGTGTGAACATGAGCCATTACATCGTGACGCAATTCGGCTTCATACTCCGCCGCTTTCTCAAAATCAATATCGTCAAGATGATTACGAAGTTCTTCAATCTGAGCCGGCGTGACAGGAAGCCCCAACTCCGCCTCCGATTCCGCCAACGCCAGCCAAAGACGACGCCATGTCCCAAATTTACGCTGCGACCCCCAAAGACGAGACATCGAAACCGATGCGTAACGACCAACCAACGGATTTTCATAATCAAGAAACATAAGAATAATAGGAAATAAACCCAATGTTACTAAAAATTAATGCAGAAATTTTAAATTCAATTACACGGAAACAAGGTTTAAATCCAAGGAATCAAGGTTTCATTCCATGGATTTAAAAACAGTTTCCAGAGTATAATCGGTTTTGTGATGGAACGCAAGAGAGTTATATAAGAGGGATTGTGCGGGGTTTGAAGTTGTTTTTTTTGATTCTTTCGGATTTTGCGGCGTCTTCCCATTGTGGATTTATTTTATCAAAATACCCTGAAAGGGTTAGACGGAGCTTTCCTTTCAAATGTAAACCTCCCACAAAATCCGAAACAATCAGAAGAAGTTTTGCCGAATCTTGCAGGAATTAACGTGAACTGTTATATTAGCAACCCGAAACGGTTCACCAATTTTTATCTTTAAAAGAAAATCATCTCATCTATTTTCAATTTTCTATTTTCAATTTTCCATTTTATTTCTATGACAACATATATTCAGGTTCAAATAACGTTTCCGACTGAAGATTCGGCGAAGCGGGCGGCGGTAAAACTTGTTGAAACACATTTAGCGGCTTGTGCGCAGATTTTGGGATCGATTCGGAGCGTTTATATTTGGAAGGGAAGTGACGAAACGAGTCATGAAATTTTGCTTTTAGCCAAAACGAAATTGGTTTTATTTGACCGATTGGTTGAGGCGGTTCGCGAGGATCATCCTTACGAATGTCCGCAAATTATTGCGTTACCGATTCTTGCCGGTAACGAAAATTATCTTGCGTGGCTTGAAGAGCAATGTTCTCCGTCTCCCGCTTAATCTTTGGCAAAACGAATGATTACGAACGATAAAATGACAAACGACAAGACGGGCAATCCCATTAATAAACATAAATATAAACTGGTTTATGCCGACAATGCCGCTACGACTCGGGTTTCTGAACGTGTTTTGGAGGTGATGTTGACGGTGTTCAGGGAGGAATACGGCAATCCGTCGAGTGTTTACGGTTTGGGTTCTCGTGCGAAAAAGCGGCTTGAGGAATCGCGGCAACAGGTTGCGGACGCGATTGGGGCGTTTTCCGGTGAGATTTATTTTACGTCGGGCGGTACGGAGTCGGATAACTGGGCGGTTAAAGGCGCAGCGATAGCGCAACAGAAAAAAGGAAAGAACCATCTCATTTCAACCGCCTTCGAACACCCTGCCGTTCTCCATTCTTTGGATTCACTGAAAAGACAAGGATTTGATGTAACATTACTTGAGATTCCTCCTGACGGTGTTATCCGAGCCGAGCAACTCAATGAATCATTCCGTACAGAAACGGGTTTGGTCAGTGTGGTGTTTGCCAACAACGAGATCGGAACCATTCATCCGATTGCGGAATTGGCGGCGATTTGCCGGTCAAAAGGGGTTTGGT
>JAISQH010000449.1 GCA_031274385.1 Planctomycetaceae bacterium
GACCGGCAAATTCTTCTCGGTGCCAATCCAACAGGAAGCGATCAAACTTTTATCCGTAACATTCCGAAACAACAAGGAACGATTCAACGATTTGTTTCACTTAAAACGGACGGCACCGGATATTATCTCGAAGCGGCAATTCCGTTTGAGTTACTTGGTTTCACACCGAAAGAAGGTCTGGAGATTTTGTTCGATATTGCCATTGACGACAGCGAAGACGGTCTGGCACGGCAACGCCAATTCGTTTGGAATGGCGATAACCGCGTTTCGGGTGAACGCGGCGGTTGGGGACGAGTCCGATTGACAAAATAAAGAGAACTTCTAAAAACCAAGACTAACCACGAAACACACGAATTTTCACGAAAAATACAATTGCTATAAATCGTTTGTATTAAAAAAGTTATAACAAAAATTCTTTCGTGTTTTTTTGTGTCTTTCGTGGTTAAAATTGTATTTTTAGAAATTCCCTAAAAAATAACGTCAATTTTGTTATCTTAAAATTGGCACGCAAAAACGCAGAGAAATTCTTCCTACTGCTCTGTTTATGGAGTTTCAATTAAATAATTGCCTATACTCATTTCACTTGAATTTTCGGCTTTATTTTTCCATTTATGGAATAACAATTCGTAAACGCATTCGCATGGCGTTAGCGACGGGGGCTTGCCCCCGAAATAGGAATCGACGAGGACTTTCCCCTTAAATTGTGATTTCGGACGAAATTGATTGATAGCGGACGCAAACGTATGAAAAGAATCAATCATTTCGTCGGGGGGTAAGCCCCCGTCGCTAACACGACTTGTGTGGTATAACAAGGGTTGCCTACTCCATTCTCATTGAAACTCCATAAACGGAACGCCGGGAATAATGATCTTGGTGATTTGTGATCAATTTGTTATGATTTTCAATGAGTCAGAACCTTGTTCTCAAGATTGTTCTCAGGATTGTTTGTGATACCCCGCTTTATTCGTGCGAATTGCTGATATTATTTATTTTCTCAAGCAGGTTTTCTTTCCCAATCGGAAACCAAAAGAGAAAACAGAAGAAAAGAACAACAAGCCGAATCCGTTTTCTTTTTGGCTTGATGTTGTTGCGCGGAAACTGCGTTCCAAAGAAAGTCTCGGAACAATAATCAGCATTTTGGTTCACCTTCTTTTGATCTTGATTCTTTCGTGGCTGATGCTTCCCCAAATTAATAAATGGCATGGAATTGACCTTCTTGTCGGTTTGAATCCGCCCAATGTTAAAACCAATGACATTTCGATTTTGCCGGGAAAAGAACAGGAAATGGAGGAAGAGTTGAAAGATCAGTCTCAGGAATCCGAACCAAACCCGCAACACGAAGAGATGGTCAACCAGCCTCAGACAAGCCACTCCCCCAACCCAATAACCAACGAACCATCGCCCGTCACCGAGTTGCCGTCACCGGATTCAGGCGGCAGCAGTTCGGAACGCCGAAAAGGTGAATTTGTAAGCGGCGGCGGTTACGAAGGACGAACTCCGAAAGGTCGTGGACAATCCGTCGGTGTGGGCGATAGCAATGTGCGAGGCGAAAACGCGGTCGAAGCGGCGTTGCAATGGATCGCGGCTCACCAACGAAAAGACGGCGGTTGGAATTTTGGTTTTGAGGAAACATGTCAACAATGTACCAACGGCGGCGAACACGGCAGCCGGATCGCCGCAACCGGTTTGGCACTTCTCCCGTTTTTGGGAGCCGGTTACACACATCAAACGGATAGCCCTTACAAAAAACGTGTCGAGAACGGTCTTGCTTTTCTCATCAGGCGAAGCAATGAAGAACAACGGGGACTTGCCTTAAATCAGGAAGGTTCGCAAGGCATGTATTCGCAAGGAATTGCGTCGATTGTTTTGTGTGAAGCCTACGCCATGAGCAACCCCAAGCAGCCGAAACTTGCTCATGCCGCTCAGGAATCACTGCGGTTCATCGAAAACGCTCAAGACCGTAACAGCGGCGGTTGGCGTTACCGCCCCAACGAGTCGCCCGGCGATCTCTCCGTCAGTGCCTGGCAAATCATGGCGTTGAAAAGCGGGAAACTGGCGGGATTATATGTTTCGCAGCCGGCAATCTATCTGGCAAATGATTTTCTCGAATCCACCGCAACAGACGGCGGAAGACAATTCAATTATCTGCCCGATTTCAATCTGAGAGGAACCGGTCCCGATTCGCCCAAAACCAGTACCGCCACTGGGTTATTGCTGCGAATGTATCTTGGATGGGAACCCGGTGAAAAAATGTTTGATGAAGGAATTGCCATCGTTGCCCAATGGGGTCCGCTTCTCAAAAAAGACGGTTCCACTTGCAATCTTTACTATGTTTATTACGCAACCTTGGCGTTGCATCATTACGGCAACGCCCAATGGCAACCCTGGAATTCCGAAATCCGTGAATTTTTGATTCAAACACAATCCAATCGCGGACATGAAGCAGGGAGTTGGTTTTTCCCTGATCATTATTGCGATTCGGGCGGGCGGCTTCTCAATACCGTCTTAGCCGCCTTAATTCTCGAAACCCCCTACCGCATCATGCCGCTGTTCAGAAAACCGGAATAATCCGAAATCTATCATCGAAAAAACCTGATTATTTCAGATTATGCGGCGGTGTTGCACGATGGAATATTGTTGCTTGTCAACAGATTTTACAGATGGTACAGATTCGTTTTTTATAAAAATCGGTTCCATCTGCGTCATCTGTTGACAATAATGGAACAAGTTTATTTATTTTTCGTTGCGAATAAAGACATAAAAGACGCAAAGAAAATCGATCCGTTTAGAATCAAAACCTTCGTGTTCTTTGCGCCTTTGCGCGAAACATTAAAAAACAAAAGAGACCGTTACACCGTTTTCTCTCTCTCAAACAGAG
>JAISQH010000469.1 GCA_031274385.1 Planctomycetaceae bacterium
GTAAAACCGTAACAATTATTATCAATATTTGACCGTTTGCGGTTCAGAACAAAATTTCACCATTTGTAACAATTCATTGTAGAATACAACAAGAATTAAAATAGATCATTACTCCAATCCTTGCCCGATTACAAAAGATGGACAAAAAAAATATCAAACAACAACCTCATGCCGTACCCGTTCCGCGCCGGATTCCGGTGCCTGCTTCGCCGTCGTTCGTTCAATCCTTATCGGAAAATCCTACGTTAGGATATATGATCGTTGGCGGTTTGAGCGTTTTGCTTTTGCTGTTGATTATTGTTGCTGTAACTATGTTCGACTCTCCTGCATTATCAAACAAACAATCGGGCAAAAAGCCGGACGAAAAATCTTCCTCAACCTCAGAACAAACAGAAGAAGAAACCGAAACAAAAACCGCCGAAGAAAAAGCGGAACAAGAACGCCGTGAAGCGGAAGCATTAGCCGCCGCCGAAAAAGAAGGACAAAAACGCAGAGAAGCCAAAGCGAAAGCCATCAAGGAAAAAGCCGACAAAGAAAAAGCAGAACAGGAACGCCGTGAAGAGGAAGAAAAAACCGCCGAAGAAAAACGACACCACGAAAAATCAACCAAGCTCCAATTTACCAAAACACTAAAATTATTGGACGAAAATTTTCCTGTAAAACCGTTACATCAGAATTTCAGTGGAGATATTCAGCATCCTGAAAGTCTTCATCCGAAATTTGCTGATCTTTGGACTTTGAAAGAGTGTTTTTCGTTGCGTTATATTTCCTATTCACCGGCATTGTGTTTTTGGGAGAAAAATATTTCGCCGCACGAAATTGTGATTTCCTGTCAGCAACATGATGTTTTTCGTTTCTTTTTGGACGAAAAAGGGTTACACGGTCAATGGCTTGACGATCCGTCCGTCACTCTTGAATCGTTTCAAAAATTAAACGGCATTGTCATTGGCGAATTGGAAATCGTTCAGGCGTCAGACGGTCAAACCGTCAAAACTGTTTCACTGCTGCCGCCGGTGGAAGGTGAAACATTTCGACCATTACAAAAACAGATTGCGCTGCCTGTGAAATGTGATTGGAACGCACTTGGTTTTTCCGTTCAACAATGGTCGATTTCGGGTCTCAAATGTTATCGCACAAAATATGCGTGGAAAACGCTGTCGCCGGATACATTACAATTTGACGCCGGTAATAACGATCTTGTTCAAATAAAATTGATTTTGCAACCGTTAGTTTCCGGTCAGGACGGAGAATGGAGCTTGCCCATTGATGTCCGAGAGATTCAACGGGACTCGGATATTTTGGAACGTTATATTTCCGGCACGAAAATTCCACCGGAAAACCTTGCTGCCAAAGTTGAGGAAGGAACCGTAGCAACCAATCGTGTCCGCAGTGATATGCTTGACGTTCGCCGTCAATTCAACAGGAATCATTCCAGAGCCAACAGAGCGTCACAAGCGATAAGTATTCTTAGCCGGCAATTATCAATGGCAAATGCCGTCGGAGCCGCATCAATCAGTTCGCAGATTTCGCAACAACATTCCATCCTCGCGAATTGTCGCGAAGCCATTGAGCGTCTTGGACCGGAACTGGTAAAACTGGAATCGTTGTACGATAACTATTACGGAAAACTCAAAGTTCTCAAGGAATACAAATCTCTTCTTGACAAACCGAAAATGATTTATTCGGAAGAGCCGATGACCTTTACTATTACGATAACGCATCCAACCGTCCCGGAAAAACAATTAACGCTGCTCCGTATCAAGGAACCCGATATGGCAAATGAAAAAGATACGGTAATTCCCGACATTGTTGAAGATGATGAAGCCAAAACGGACGACGAGGAGAACGAAGATGATGATGATGACGATCAGGAGTCCGACGATTTGGGTAAATGATCTTTTTTGAACACGAATAAAAACGAACGTTTATTATAATCACCTTCAGATAATAGGAACCCATTAAACAAATGAATTGAACTCCTACGGAGTTATTTTGTACAAAAAGAACACATCATCAATTAGTTCATTTAATATTACCGAAACAATCAATTAACCATATTAACCCCATTTTTCTCATGCCCTTTTTCATCTATTATCAAGGTCGGAAACAAGGACCGCTTACAGATGGACAAATAGTAACGCTTTTGTTTCGCGGAACCATTTCGGAAGACACCGAAGCGTCGTTCAATGAAGAAGACTGGCAACCGCTCCATTCGTTGCCCGGTTACGAAAGATTGCACGCCCAAGTTGTCGAACGACAAGGTAAAACACCGCCCGCCGCACCAACTAACGTTACGAAAACAACTAAAAACGCGCAGCCCGCCCGTGCAAAAAAACAACCCTCCGACACTTACTCTCTTGCCCCGATTACCGATTCAAAAACCAAGCCATCCGAAGCAATTGATCTTGCCAAAATACAAGATTCCGACAACTACACACTTGCTCCGATTACCGATTCGAAAACAAAGCAGTCCGAAATCATTGATCTTGCCGAAATACAAGATTCCGGCACCTACACTCTTGCCTCGATTACCGATTCAAAAACCGGCGATACTTCCATTCGCGCCGGAGAAAAACAAGTCCAAACACCGCCCGTTGTAACACCTGCCGCAACACCCGTTGATCCGTTTGGTACTGATCCGTTTGCCGCGTTGAATACCGTTACAAATGATCCGTTCGCTTCTGCCGGATTCAACTTTGACGATTTTACACAAAAAATTGACGCCACTCAGTGGCAATCGCCCGCTTCAACATCAAATTCGGGAACCGCTCCATCCTTATCGGGAAATCACCAAATGTTGTACATTATTGGCGGCTCGGTAATCGGTTTGCTTGTTTTGATCTTGCTTGTTGTTCTGTTCAAATCCGGCTCCGCCGTACCGTCCGACAAACAATCTCCACAAACCGAAGAAATGGCGATGGCGGAGGAAAATACAGTACCGAAATTACAAGAAATCGAAACAACAACCGATGTTCCGGGTGTTGCGGCGATAACAGTACCGGAACCGCAAGAAACCGAAACGAAAACCGATGTCACGAATGTTGCGGCGATGACAGTGCCGGAAACGCAAGAAACCGAAACGAAAACAGAAAATGTTGCCGTCAATAAGGAACAGCCCCAAAACAAACCGGAAGAGCAAACCGACGAGAGTTTACCGCAACAAAAACTTGAGAACAATCTCGCCAATGCCGCTTCGGCATTGGATGCCGTTTTTCCCATTAAGTCTTTGGCAGTGAGTGCTGTCGGCAGTATTTCAATGCCTCAAAGTGAGAATAAAAACGTTGCAACTATTTTTCCGTTCAAAGAGCAATTCCTGTTGAAATATGTATCTTATATTCCTCAACGGTCTTTTTCCGCACTCAATATTTCTCCGCAAGAAATCGCAATCATTTTTGAGAAGGAAAAAGTGTACCGGTTATTTCTTGATGAGAACGGCTTACACGGAGAATGGGTTGTGTCGCCGGTCATGACGATTGATTCGTATCAGATTCTTAACGGTCTCGCTCTTGCCGAAGTGGAAGTTATCCGAACGGATACACTGCAAGTTCTCAAAACAATTTCATTGTTTGAACCGCTTGCTAAAAAAGAACGTTTCAGTATGTCAGCCCAACAAATTTTATTGGATGAGATCAATTTGGATTTCGTTACGTTGGGTGTGGACGAAAATTACTTGCGAATTACCAAGATAAAAAATCTTCACCTGCCTGATCAACGGAAACAGGTCAATGATGATACGTTACGTTATTTTTTTCGTGACGACGGAAAGGATTGTGAAGTGGACATCAGAGCCATTGCGAAAACTCCGTTAAAGTCTTCCGATGGTCGATGGCGTATCCCTATTGTTACGGATGCCGAATTTACTCCCACCGCAGAAGAACTCGGAAGAGTTAGTCAAATTAAGACTTTTCTCGGAAGGAATATTGACGCCGCAAAATCATTGGCGAGAAACCGTACAGATCAATATGGAAGAGTATTAACTGTTGCGGAAGAGATCGGAGCCAGTGCCGGCGTAACTCTTAGTGTTCTCGATGATATTGATCGGGAATTTAGAGCGAAGAGTACCACTCTCAAACAGCGTAACGCGTCCGCCTACCGTCAATATACAGAAATAGTTACAAATTATCGTGAGAGACTGAATAAAGCCAAAAGAATGATCATGGCGGAATCCATTGCCTTTGAAATCATGCTGATCCATCCAGACGATCCGAAAAGAATGTTTTTGCTCGTTAAAGCGGGCAAGCAGAACGGTCATTCTGAGGAGGAGAGTATTGCCAACGAACAAACTGAAACAACAAATGAGATTCCTAATTGAATTAAAAAACACAATATTGAATTTCAAATGAGAAAGCCGACGATTCGGATCAATGATTTTTTTTGAACGCCAATAAAAATGAACCAAAAAATTAACTCCATGACAGCCGGAAACAAAATGTAGTTACCGGTTTAGTGGAACACGTTACCAATAATAAACTTCGAGATTAAACTATGGACAACAATCCTCAGATGCTTACCGAACGAATACGAGCTGCTATTTCGTTTCCTGATACGATTTCTCCTGAAGAAATGCGTCACCTTGCCCGTCAGTACAAGGAATCTTGTACGGAATTAAATCGGCGTATGTGGCAATGTATGGAACATATCCGTAACTCCGGCGGCGACAGCGGCGGCAATCTTGCCGAAGCCGTTCGTCTGGCGGAGATGAAGCCGAATCTTCAGGAATTGTACACTTCCCTCGACTTTGAGGAACGGGAAGAATGGTGTGAACTTGTTTCAACATTTGGCTTTGATGTTCCGCCGCCGCTTCCCAACAAATATTTGGAAGAATTGAACGAAGTGTATCTGAAAATCTCGCCGATGGAACCGCTTTTGCGTTGGCACCGGTTTTACGCTTTGAACGGTTCGTCGGTACGGGAACGCCTCGCCGTTCTTCGTGCCATTGCTAAGGCTGATATAACGAACACTTTTTGGAGCAGTGATCAAGAAGATTTCGAAAAAGTCCGAATCAAAGAATTGGGCAAAGAAATTCAAGATGCCATCGCCGCCAAAAATTCCGTACAAATTCGTGCGCTTTACAACGAATTGACGTCACCCGATTGGCGCATTAAACTTCCTGAGGAGTTTCGCCGAACCATTTGTGCTCATGTGTTACAAGGTCATGCCGATACGCTGTTACAACATTTTGCCGCGTTTGATTATTCGCAAGCGGTCACTGTTCATAAACAAATTCAGCAAATTCTTGATGCAAACAAGATGGCGTTACCAGCCGATATAGAACGGACGATTCGTCCTGCCGTTCGTTGGCTTAATGAAACAGAACAGCAAAACGAACTTCAGTACAAATTTGAGCGTTGTTCCAACCAGTTACAAAAAGCATTGGAACAGGAAAGTCCGGTGCCGACGCTGGAAAGTCTTTATTACTCACTGAGTACCGCCGCCTCACAAGCCGGAGCAACCATTTCCGCTGAGTTGGAAAAATTTTATCGTTCGCAAATTCATGCCCACGAATCACGCAAGTTCCGAAAAACGTTATTTACCGTTATTACAATTGTCAGTGTCTGTCTATTGGTTGGCGGTGTGATTACGTTGGGATTGGTTCAGCGAAACAAGCAACTACAGATTAATAAAGTTGTTGCCAGTCTACAAAATATTGAAACGGAAAAAAGATTCGGAGAAATTCCGGGAGCCGTTCAACGCTATGAAAATGAGAGTGCACCGGAAATTCGTAACGTTCTTGGTCGGCTTAAAGCAATGTTACAAGCCGATCAAGAAAGGGCAAAGAAATTTGAAGATTATTACTCTAAAGCCGCAACCGCTTTGGAACCGCCCAAGCAGCCGACATTGCTTGAGTTGGAAGGAATCAAAATTTTCGTTGATGACGCGGGAAAACTTTTCCGTATACCACAGGAAGAGACGAAATTTTTAGAATTGAAACGAAAATTCGATACAACCCGTGCAGCACGGCAACGAGAAACCGACACCGAGTTTAGTAAAAAATTGGAAGAAATTCAGGACGAATTCAAAACTCTTCCTCGAAACGCCGAATTATCAAACGATCTGCTTTTGGAGTTAAATAATACAATAAAGGATTTGATTAGCCGTACCGAAAAATTGCTACAGCAATATGGCATTTCTAAGGAAATGAAAAAGGAGGGAGACAATCATTTGGATCTTATGGTCAAATATCAAAAAGAAACGGACGAGAAAATAGAACAAAATCAAGCACTTCAGAAACTCTTCGACTCGGTTCCTAATTGGACTGCTTATGAATCGGAACTCAAAAATTTTGTCGTCAAATACTCGAAACATCAAGCCGCGTCGGATATGGAAGTGGTCTTGCAAGAACTGGAAAAAATCAAAGAAGTTTACGTTCTGCTTCATGGTTTGGCGGATTCTTATAACAAACACGTCGGCGATTTTGATGTGTTAAAAAAAGAGGCACCGGGATTGTTGAAACAGTATGAAAATTTATCGTCATACGTTACAGTATCGCCCGAACAACTTTTTTCACCGGGAAAATGGCTCGAAAAATTATCTCAAACAAAACCGTTGACGACGGATGATTTTAAGGAGACGGAATCACATTTTAAAAATCTGTCCAAACGGCAACTTTGGGCATGGATTGATAAGGAGCAATGGTATTACCTTACCACAGAACCGAAACAAGAAGGGACTTATGATTACGTTACAACTTTTATTTCCGACCCGAAGCCGTATCGTGTTCGGAAGGATGATTTCAAAAACAACCAATTTGACGGGACACAATATAAGTTTGCCATTGAGGCTCTCAAAAAGATTGACTCCATCAGAGAGGATGGAAGCAAAGAGGATGCGGTTGATGTCATTTGCGCTCTTATGAAAAACTTGTTGTTGACGCGCGGGATTGATCCGATCTTAAAATGTGTCACGTTAAATTTATTGATTTCCGATTTATCAAAAATAGATCCGATATTCGCCGACAATTTCAAACGTCACCATGAGATAATTAAAACAAGCGGTATTGACATGTACATCAATTGGATGGATGTTAATTCGACAGATACAATTCCGAAACGGAATCAGGCAACAGTAGCACTTGGCAGATTACCGGCGATTGAAACACTCGCTTTGAAAACAAAAGAGGAACAGAAACAACTTAGGAATGCGCTCCAAAACTGTAACCCTCGTTTCGAGTGGATTGGCGCGTTATCGAAAAGTAAAGGGGCATGGTCTTGCCAAACGAAATCAAGTTCACGGTCAGGCAAAGGCGATCTTTATATTCTTCGTCTGAAACCGGATAAAACGGTTGCTTATATTAGGATCGGCAGTCTTTCCGGTACTGAAATTAAATTGGATGGTATCGGTACATCGTGTTTGCAAGGTATCCCTGTATTTTTAAAACAATAAAAACAATGACTTTATTGATTTACGGTATTGATGAAGTGATCGTTTTTGATTTTTAAGGATTGCGCGCAAAGACGCAAAGAAAATCAAGGTTAGTTTTAATTTGTTTCATTTTTTCGTGAGATTTCGTGTTTTTCGTGGTAGAATCCTCATTTTTAACAACAAAAATACAATGACTTACTACATTAGAATTCGCGGCAAAGCGTTTGGACCGTTCGACGAGAAGCAACTTTTATCGATGAAAGACCAAAGAAAATTGAATCGGGTGAGTGAAGTTTCCCAAGACAAGATTGTTTGGCAAACCGCATCGGAGCTTAAATTTCTGTTCCCGGAATCGGAGCCGCAGCCGCAACCGGAGCCGCAACAACAGCAACAGCAACCGGTTCAACAACCAACTCGACCAACTCGACCAACTCCAATATCGGTTCCGTTGGCAGCGAATCCGAACCCGAAATCTTCTCGTACAAAATGGAGAATTGTTGCGATTAGTGCTATTCTGCTATTGATAACGGGAACCATTGGACTCGTGTTCGTTATCAAAAATACAAGCACGGCAACTTCGGACGAATCGCCAAGCCAAGCGTCACAGGAAAAACAACAGGCTTCCGAACAGACAAAACCGGAACAAAAAGAACCCGAGACGAAAAATACCGAAGAAATTGTCGAGCTGGTTGAACAATCTGTTGCACGAATTGAAGGACAATACGGCGGCGGAACCGGTTTTCTTATCCGTCCCGCAGTTTTAGTAACAAATCGTCACGTGATTGATGAGGAATTTTTGGAATTGACCAAAATCTATTTTCCATCAGCCGATTCTTATCAAAAAGGACCTTATGCTACAAAATTGCTTTATATTGA
The DNA here is from genome assembly GCA_031274385.1 of Planctomycetaceae bacterium. GTDB lineage: Bacteria > Planctomycetota > Planctomycetia > Pirellulales > Thermoguttaceae > WRKP01. The sequence goes on from JAISQH010000469.1 coordinate 8,239, forward strand.
CCCTGAATTTGATATTGCTTTTTTAAGTGTGGAAACGAAATTGCCGCCGCTTCAGATGGCAAAAGATCATCAGTTTAAGCGCGGACAAGAGATTCTCGCGATTGGTTCGCCAAGCGGGTTGGAAAACGCGGTGAATATTGGTGTGTTGAGTTCCCAAAAAGAGTTTGACGGACAGCAGTACTATCAGTTGGGCATTTCGATCAATCCGGGTAATTCCGGTGGTCCGGTAATCAGCCGTAACGCTAATGTGATCGGAATTGCCACATTGAAATCATCCGTACAAGAAGGGATTGCCTATTGTATTCCCTGTGCCGAAATCTTA
>JAISQH010000673.1 GCA_031274385.1 Planctomycetaceae bacterium
CAAGGGTCAAGATATTAATCGTTCGTATCTTGATTTTCCGATGTTTGACTTGCGTTGATTCTGTCCCGCACCTCTCTACAGCGTTCCAACGTTGCGGTATTTATGACAAATCTGTTTGGATTATAGTGTCTCTCCCCGGAATTTCGGTTCAAATCGTCGAACGTAAAAACGATTTGACCTCCGCCAGCTTCTTCATTGGGAAATATTGAAAACGTGTCTTTTTTATAACTTTTTCGTGTTCGTTGTCGAATGATGACTGTTGCAGAGGATTTACTTATGTTTTCCAATACTCGAATACAGTCTTCTTCCAACCATGTACAAGTAACCTGATCATACGTAACAACACGTTTGCGCCATTTTTTTTCAATGAACCCGTGTTCATAAAAACGAAGATACCTGAGTGTCCGGTAATAAATTAGTGATGAACCGATGACAGACGGGACAAAAGACAAGATAAACGCCAGCATAACAGTACCGGCAGTAGGATTCGGTGGTCTTTGATTGTCTAAAAAGATAGTACCGAGCAAAGTACCGAGCAAAGTACCGATAAAAGTAAGTCCCACCGGAACAAAGCCGCCGATAGAACTTCTTTGCAGGAAGATCAACTTGCCAAAATTTTTATGATTGGTATTCATTATCTTTATCTGTTTATTGTGAAAAAAGGGGAGGAAACAAAATGGTAAAATTATGTTAAAGGGAATTTGTCGTTTAAGAATTTGTTTCCGCCGTATCAAATTCCTCTTGCTCTGATTGCGGAGGATTCAACCGGCGGACACCATTCACAACGTAAAGTAAAAATACTGCACGAATAATGATGCCCGTAATGCCGAGGCAGAGTTCTTGCCGAACTCCGAGATATTTTTCAATGTCGCCGTTACTGATGGCACCAATAACAAAATCGAATAGATTTATCAACAATATTAAAAAACAAAACAAGTTTGCTATGTCAACGATACAAATGTTCCTTTGTCCGTTACGTCCGGCGGCTTTGTTCAAACATTCCGCCCAGCCGCGTAAGACAATGAAGTTAAAAACATAACAAAACAGGGGAATGATGGAGAGAAATGCCGCCAGATAAGGATTGAGTCTGCGGATATCGGAAGGAATTGCCTTCCACATTGTCCTGACAATAAAAAACCACAAAAGTACAAAAGGCACAGAATAGATGAGAACCTGATAAAAAAAGCATAGCCGCGCAACGGTATTCTCACCTGCATTATTCACTCCCGTCCGTTCGCAGAAATCAATACAAGTTTTGTCAAGGAATTGGTCAAAGGATTTTACCATCCCAAGTTCATTGAAAAAATCACTGTCGAATAGGAATAATGTCCCAAAATAACTACTACACAATAGTAGTATCCATGTTGCACTTTTATTCCATTGAAAAGCGGAACGTGTTTGTCCGGCAGAATCAGGGAGCAACGTATAGCCGTTTTTATAACGGCGATAGTAATCAAGAACATTCGCATAAATGTTTTTTGCGGGAGCATCGAAACCGGCAAGCGACAACGAATGTTCTTCCTCTAGTCCTTCCCGTAACCGTTTTTGAAGATTGAGCCTACCTTCTTTAACTTCTATCGAATGAATCTCTTTCCACAACAAAGAATCTTTTGACGACTCAATAGAAAGATAGCATTGCGGCCAATCTTTAGCCTTCTCATAATTGGAATAGTACAGACCGTCTGGAGTCAATTCGATCTTCCGCCGGCTTAAAAGTGTCTGTATTCCCATAGCAAAAGGATAAGCGAATAAACAAACAATGCCCATCATGCCGATCCTACTATCCATAGGACTTTCAGATATGTCTCCTCTATAAAATAAAACGAGTAGAAGAATCGGAAGCAATACCGAACCGCCGAGAATCGCGAAACAACTGCCGATAGTGGAGCGGGTGCTTTTCTCAAAAACGGTGCGAATCTTTCGGGAAATCACGACCGGTTGTTCTGCGGTGTAGTCCTCTTCGTTCTCCGTTTGTGCCAAACCGGATGACTCGGTTTCCGCGGCGCAATGGGAACAGATGCTGGTTTCTTTATTAATCTCTTTACCGCAATTGGCACAAAACATGATAAAATCTCCTCTTTCAAAAAGTTAAAGTGATGGACAAACAAAACCGTTGGCTTGTCCGGTTGGGGTTATTTTGTGATGGTCACTCCTCGCGGGCCTTTGACCTGCGGTACCGCAAATCCGTCCCTTCAAGACGATTTTTCCTCATCGAAAATCCGCAGAAGCGGTTTGTCAACCGCCTCTGCGAACATTGAGACTTCACCGGTCAACGAACGGAAAATTCCGCTTCGCTTCGTGTCCTTACCTGCTTCATCGCCTTTTTACTCTGTCAGTTCTTTAATCAGTGAAGCAATGGTTTCGATAAACCTGCCGGTTATTACGAGAGACTCGCTTCCAGTATTCTCCTCGAACGTTGTGGAAAGGGTGAATTTTGCGCCGGAATCGGCGTTCCCTAAAGCTGCGGTCTCCACATCAAAAGAACTTAACAATTTTCCCAACGGTTTCAGGGAAAACACAAATTCGGGCTGCGAGGCAACCGGAGTTTTGGTTGCGGCTAATGCGTTTCTGAAAACCTGTTCGGTTTTTTCCTTATTGAAACCTGCGGCTAACGCGACGGCCTGATTCTTTTTAACCGCCCAGTAAACCGTCATGGTTTGATTCTGCAACGGCAAGGGAATGTCATCGGACAATTCACTCAACGGTATTGATAAGCTCGAAATGTTGAATCCTTCGACGGTCGAGAGGTTTTCTTTCCAGTACGTTTTAACGGCATCGGTGAATTTTTGAATGTTTTCATTTTCACCGCTCTGTTTTTGAAAATATTCAATCACGTCATGGAAGGAATTTTTCAATGGATTGGTATCGCTGACGGTTGCCGCCGCAAGAAATATCCGGTCGGAACTTAATGCCGCCGCCAGATCAACATGTTCCTGCCCGAGAAGAGTGAAGTAAAATTGTTTCCATTCTTGTATCCAGATATCATGAAAATCCTGTTCTTCCTCGTTTCTGTCATTCGGCAGAAAGGATTGGAATAACTCAATTTCCCAATCGAATAATTCTTCAAACGCCGCGATTTCATCCGTGTCCAAATGATCTACGTCATGGAATGCAAAAACGGTTTCTTTCTCCGGGAAACGAAATCCGCCGAAAATCGTTTTTGCGTTCTTCCTCCGTTCAAGCTCCTTGTCAGAAAGGACGATTTTATCATGGAATATCATATTGCCGGTTCGGGAATCGAAAAGCAATACGGCGGAGGAAGGGAGACTTTGAATGATGCTTACGAACCATTCTTCCTCCTCAAACAATTCCTCAACGGTTTCTTCGAATTCCGTGTCCTGAACAAAAGGAACCGTCAATTTTTTAACCGTTTCCTGAAGTTTCTCAAGAACATCCTCGCCAAAGCATTTTTCCTTATCCAAAG